>NZ_MUFM01000010.1:0-107662 GCF_001996125.1 Salinivibrio sp. PR932
GAATCATATGATTTCACAGATTACAGAGAGTTTAGTTAATATTACCGACAAAAATGCCAAAGTATCTAATCAACAAAACCAAGAACTAGAAATGGCGGCTACAGCAATGGAAGAGATGACATCAGCATTGGCAACAGTGACTGAAAATACATCTATGGCTGAAAAATACGCAGGGAGCACAGAAAAAGAGACGAGCACCAGTAAAGAAATTTTTGATAAAACGACACTTGAGTTTGGGACTTTGGAAACTGAGTTCACCAAAACATCTGAAGTCATTCAAGAATTGGCGGATGAATCGACCAATGTCGGTAATGTGTTGGATGTGATCAAAGATATTGCCGAGCAAACTAATCTATTGGCGCTTAATGCGGCTATCGAGGCGGCACGTGCAGGTGACCAAGGCCGCGGTTTTGCGGTGGTGGCAGATGAAGTGCGATCACTGGCGCAACGCACGCAAAAATCGGCAGGTGAAATTGAAGACATGATTGGAAGTTTGCAGGGTAAAGCCGAGCAATCAACCCAAACCATTCGTGTTAACGCTGAAAAAATCGCATCCACGCGTGACAATATGACAACGGCTAATGAGGCGCTAGGTACCATAAAAGAATCCGCAGCCGAGATTCACCGCCTTAACTCTTCCATTGCTTCTGCTACTGAAGAGCAACTGTCGGTGAGTGACGAGATCTCTAGCAATCTCGCGAATATCAAGACGCTTTCAGGTGATATGAATGAAGCGATTGATCAATTGGGTCCGATTGTCTCCGATCTAAAAGATAATGTTGACTCACTCAGCAGTGCCATCAAACATATCCGCACATAATTAGAGAGTTGTTAGCGGATTGTTGAGCTTGGCAATCCGCTCTTTCATTACCACCGCAAAAACGTCCACGCAATTCTGATAGACACCGACAAACACTGACACTCTCGTACATTCTCACGACAGCCTTTTTTTGATTTGCTGATTATAGTCAACCCTCTTTAACGCGTTTTATGCAACAAAATGAAGTGGGTTTGGCCGTGATGAATATCAGTAAACAGCATCGAATGAGTCTTGTGGAGTGGGCTGAAAGAATTTATCCGAACAGCAAAGGATGGCGTGTAGTGAGCAAAAACTGGCGTTTTTGCGCGTTGGGTTCGGCATTTCCAACCATTATGGAACGCATGATTGAGGTCTTTAACGAGCCGTATTTGGCGCCGGTATTGGCTGACTATCCAGAAGTGATCACTAAACCGCTCAAACCGTACCTCAATGTCTCACTGAGCATGTCTGAGCGGGTTGCAATGCTGCATGACCATTATCGTTTTATGGCAAATACCTTTGGCCGTCATTGCAGCACCATTTTCTCAGTCGCGGGTCTGCCTCTTGTCAGCTTTACTGCCAATAATGGACGTCAATATGGCGTGCGCTTTTATCGTGGTGCAATTCGCGAAGGGGCGCTGGGTTTGTCCTTGTATGACGTGGAGAGCAAGCAAGGCGTGTACAGTATTTCGTTCCACTTTAACCGTGAGGGGCGAGAACTCTATATCGGTGCCTTGCAAGGTCCGAGTGATAGCGTACCTGACCGTCATCAGATCATTAAAATGTTGACGAAAACGGCGCATGGATTGCGAACCAAAGCTTTGATGTTAGAGCTGGTGCTGATGCTGGGCCGTATCATGGGTGCCGAGCGCTGCTACGCGGTGTCTAATAAAGGCCATATTTATAAAGCGATTCGTTACATCACTTCTAAGCGGAATGTGGTGACGTTTGATTATGATGAGCTTTGGCGTGAATATGATGGCATGCCACTGAATCGATATATGTATACCTTGCCGATGCTGCCAATACGTAAAGATGTTACCCAGCTTAGTGGCAGTAAACGACGTTTATACACCAAGCGATATGCTTGGTTGCATACCCTAGAGCAAGATCTGAACTTGGCGATAAACGCGTTGACGGAAACGCGTGCAGAAATGCATCACGTTGCCTGAACAGCAAAAGCAATAAGAACAGCAAAATGGCCTCATAAGAGGCCATTTTGCGCGTCACTCACAAAACTCGCGACGCGCGAGCTACACCAAACGTCGCCGGAAGAGTCGGTGTCCCAAGGCATTGAACAATGCGCCCGCCACAATCAGCCCACCACCGAGATACGTCCATATGGACGGCAGTTCTTGAAAGACCGCTATCCCAATTAAAGTAGAAAACACGATTTGCACATACGCATAGGCTGACGCTTCGCCCGCTTGCTGTGTTTGCATGGCTTTGGTAAGTCCATACTGGCCGATTTGAGTAAACACGCCTACTAACACCAATAAGAATGTGAGCGGCAAACTTGGCATCACAAAGTCTGGCCACATCAACACCATTGAGACCGGCAGGGCGACCATCGGGAAGTATAGGATGATCACCGAGCTGTCTTCGCTGCGACTGAGCTTTCGTACAATCACGTAGGCCACCGAACTTCCCAAGGCCCCCAGTAATGCGATAGCGACACTAAAGGGCGGAAGTGCGCTATCGATCGATGTATTGAGGTTGGGTTGAACCATCAGATAGAGGCCGCCCAAACACAGGGCAATGGATACTAAGGTGGCGCCTTGTAATCGCTCTTTCAGCACGATCAATCCAAGTACCGCAGTAAAAACGGGATGCATGTATTGCAATACAGTGGCTTCGGCGAGCGGCAGGGTGGTAACGGCGTAATACACGCACATAAGTGCGCCAGTCCCTAATACGCCGCGCAGCAATAGTAGCGGTTTATTATTGCCAAAGGGCGACAAGCCTTTTCGTTTGACATCTGTGTAGCTGATAATAAGCGACACCAAAGCCCGTGCAGCGACAATCTCAAAAAGCGGGATACCATGTAGGCTGACATATTTAACACAGGCCGACATGACCGCGAAGCCGAACGCGGAAAGGAGCATAAAGCGGATCCCAATCGGGATCGCGGACAATGAAAAGGCAGGCATAATCACACCGGCTAAAACAACAAGGCCGCTATGATAACGTGTCTCGATCCGTTTTGCTTGAGAGAACGCACTAACGCGCGGTTAAGCGCCGCGCGTTAATAAAAACGTTAAAACGAGTAGCTAAGGCCAGAGACCCGTTAGCGCGCTCAGTAAACCCTCACTGGCACCTTGCTGGCCTAAATACTCGAGTACAATCGGTACAAATTGTTGCAAGGTGGCTGCATCAATGCCGAGTGTGTCAGCCACGTTATATAAACTCTCGAGCGAACCAATGTTATCGCCAATGCCACTGTCACCCAGTAATGATGAAAGGGAGGATAAATCAGGACGCAGACTTGCCAGCTCTTGCTGCTGGTTACCAGTGAGCTGATTCGCCGCCATCGCTAGCAGGGCACTTGCGCCGCCAGCCGCTTGCGTGGGGCTAACATCCACTTGCTCGGTAATTGCTTGTACAAGCGGCGATTCACTGGCCTGGTCGTCCGCAAATTGGGTCGCCATTTGGGTCATCACATCCGTGGTGGTATTACCTTGACCAAAAAACGCTTGACTGGCGGGAGAGATTAATATGGCAGCAAGCGTGAGTGCTGGCAGTGTCGCTTTCATAGAAGGCACCTATTATCAACCGAGAGTGATGTAGGTATAGCGGTAAATGGCGGTGAATGAAAGTCGCCGATCACTAAGACAGTGCAAGGTCGGTGTTTTTAGATGATATGGTTCGACGTTGGATTCGCTGTTTGATGGCAAAAAAGGCCAGCGCACCGATGATTCCTCCACCATGAGCGAGGTGAGCAATATCGATACCTAACGCGGCACGCATGGGCAGGGATTGGCCCAATAGCGCATCTCCCACACACTTTACGCTGGTGATTAAGGCAATCCATTTCCCGCTAGGGGTGTGAATAGTGCTTATTCCTCCATACATAAATAATCCATACAACACCCCGGATAGACCCATATACTGCTGATAGGGACTCCACCACATCACCAGACCAACCACACACGCAAGCCACAAGATCAGCGACGCCAGCGTACCGGCGCCGATATGGCGATAAAACATCAGGCCGAATACGCCTAATCCGGTCATGTTGGTCAGCAGATGGAAGAGGTTGTGATGAATAAAATTACCCGTCACCACGCGCCACGCTTGGCCTGAAGCCAGTGCACTGCGCTGCCACACCCACGTCTCAGCAAGTGACGAATAATGAACACCCACACACACGAGTGCGACGATTATCAGCAATCCAAGTGGTTGAGTTGGCACGTGTAGGGTGATAGGTCGTTTTCGCTTCATCATTGCCTTTTATCTCGTTACAGCTTGAATAACAACGCGTTATTGCAGTCAATATGACTGAATGAGATCTGCCTCAAATAACGTTACAAATGATAATTGATCTCAATCGTATTTGCATCTATGATGCGCGCCCTGAACTTACCCCAATTTAATGTTTTTATAACATGAAGTTAGTGAATACGCTGTTAATCGGGCTTTTGTTTGTGTCGCCATTGAGCCATAGCGACGATGAAACGAATACGTTGTCGTCATTTTCGTGGCTGCAAGATGTGACCCATCAACAGGATAAAATTCGGTCATATCTGGAACGCCAAAATCAGCATGCACAACAGTCTCTGATGGCGAGTCAATCGCTTCGCGATGAGTTGTTGAATGAATGGCAGCGCACACCGAAAACTGGCTCCACACCTTGGTTAACGCGCGATGGTCGCGAATTTTTGCAAACACGGGTTAATGGTGAGCGCGTGCTGCGTATGCGCAAAGCCGTCAGTGAACAAGGAGCCGTTCGCGAAAAAGAAGCTGTTCGCGAAAAAGAAGCAGGCAGCGAAAAAGGGTCGACATTGCTCAACATTGAGGCGCGAGCTGCTGAGCATGTGTATTACCAGCTGGGAAGTTGGTCGTTAAGTCCCAATGGACAATGGCTCGCCATTGCCGAGGATATTCACGGTGAGGAAGACTACCGCATCGTGCTGATCAACTGCCAATCAGGGCAAACCGATATTATTGCCACCGAGGCTGATGCGTCTGTCATTTGGTCGCCGGATAATCAGCAGCTCTACTATGTCGGTAAAGACGCGGAAACTGCACGCCCATATCAATTGTTCCGCCATGAAATAGGCACCATCGGTGGCGATAGCCTGGTGTATGAAGAAGTCGATCCTGCGTGGTTGTTGTCGGTATACCGTGCTAGCCACACAGATACGGCCATTGTGCAAGTCAACAATGAATCGTCGACCGAACAGCGTCTGCTCCGTCTGAATGAAGGCAGCCTGTCTGCACCGCTCAAAGCGCGCCAACCCAATGTCGAATACTACCTCGATAAGACCGATGATGCGTTTTGGATGCTGAGCAACCACCAAGGAACCAAGCAGTTTTATCGTGCTGCCGTCGCGACGCCGAACGATTGGCAAGTCATTTATGCCCCCAAGTCGGGCGCTGAATTAAACACGTTTTACCTCTTCGAAGATGGCATTGTCCTCACCCAACAGCAAGAGGGTGAGCAGTGGTTTATCTTACTTAATGCAGACGGTGAGCGCGTGGTTAAGCAGCCTTTGGCGGCACAAGGGCAGGTCGCTTGGTTTGCGCGCGGAGGCGACTATGCGAGCAATCAGTTGTTTATTCGCAGTATGTCGCTCGTACAGCCACCACGATGGGAAGCGCTGGATCTTAAATCCGGCACGCGTCGTGAAGTCAGTGCCGATCATTACCCCGACTTTGACGCGTCTCGCTATCACTCTGAGCGCTTATACGTTGGACCGCATCGTATTCCTGTCACCTTGGCATATCGTAAAGATGCGCTGACCCCGTCATCGCCAGTCGTGCTTTATGGATATGGCGCGTATGGCTTTACCATGAAGCCGTATTTTATGCCGCAAACCGTCTCGCTAATGGACAGAGGCGTCATCTATGCGATTGCGCATGTGCGTGGCGGAGGCTATTACGGTGCAACATGGCACCAAGCGGGCAGCGGGATGAATAAAAAGCATGGCATCCAAGATTTTATTGATGTCGCCAAAGCGATGGGCCGCTATCAAGATGGACAACGTGCAGTCGCGGCTGTTGGCTCCAGCGCTGGTGGTACCTTGGTTGCCGCGGCACTTAACCAAGCGCCCGCAGCGTTTGCGGCCGCTAGCCTCAATGTTCCGTTTGTCGATGTGCTGGGCAGTATGTCTAATCCGGCGTTGCCGTTAACCGCACAGCAATACCAAGAATGGGGCAATCCCGCGCAGAGCGATCAGCGCGAGGTCATGCAAGGCTATGATCCTTTGCGCAACATCCAGCAAAACCCTTATCCCCCTATGCTGGTGCGTGTCGGCTGGGACGATAAGCGGGTTCCTTTTTGGGAAGGGGCGCAATACCTTTCGCATTTAGCCGCAACCAGCACCCGAACGGGCCCTTATTTGTTGTTGACAGATTTTTCCCGTGGCCACCAAGCCGATGCGCGCCATGGGCTGACGCAACAAGCAACCGACTATGCCTTTCTCTTACACCAACTGAAGCGTGTGAACTAACCGGAGTATTAAATGAAATTGTCTTCTGTCTCTGTGGCAGTGCTGACGGCACTGGCTACTGGCACCGTGCACGCCAATTCTGCCAACACCGAGGAGAATACCTCTGGTGATGCGACCAATCGCCACGTCGAGACGTTGGTCGTCACGGCCAATAAATTTGCTGAATTGCCGTCAGATACAGCGGGTTCGGTCGCCATTTACCGCGGCGAAGATATCCAAAAAAAAGGCGCCACCGAGCTCTATGATGCACTGACAAACGAACCGGGTGTCAGTGTGACGGGCGGAGCGGGTCGCCCTCAAAACATCACCATTCGCGGGATGTCCGGTAACCGTATCTTGATTGTGGAAGATGGCGTCCCTGTCGCGGATGGGTTCGGGGCGGCTGATTTGAATGATAAAGCAGGGCGTAATTCCTTTGATATCGCAAGCGCCAAGCAAATCCAAGTCGTGAAAGGCGCTAGCTCAACCAGTTACGGGTCAGGTGCATTAGGCGGTGCCGTGATCGTGACATCGCTGAGCGCTGACGATCTCCTCCGCAACAAGGATCTGTACGCCGACGCGCAAGTTACCTATAGCGAGCTCAGTGATAAAGGCCGAGTCGGCAGTCGTCTCGCGCTCCGTCATGGTGATACCAGTGCGTTGCTCGATGTGAGCTATTGGGAAGGGGAAGAAACCCGTAATTATCAGCAAGATTTGTATAACCGCACTTTGGATGGTGGCAGTGCGTCGTTGCGTCTGGATCATTATGTCTCCGATCGCTGGAAGCTAAGTGCTCGAGCCAAGCTCTACCGCGAAGACGCATCGCGACAAGAAGGCACAGCATCGATTCAACCTGACGGTAAGTGGGATATCAAAACCTTTGATCAAGCCGAACAAATCGAAACCTCGCAATTGTGGCTTGGCAGTGAATATCACGCCCAGCAGCCTTGGTTAGAAACTCTCAACACCAAGCTCTATTACCGAAATACCGATTTTACCCAGAACACGAACCGTTTGATGACTCGCTGGAACATGGGGATCAATGAGCAACGTCGGGTGCTGGATGATCGCCGTTTTCAAGACCAGTCAATCGGTTGGTCGGTAGACGCCAACGCTGAGAAAATCAGCGGAGACGTGGTGCATACGCTGGTTTACGGTGGTGTGTTAGAAACGGCTTACCATGAACGCCCTGTGACGAAAACGACTCTCGACTGGAACGGCGTAACGGTGAGTGATACGCAACCTTTTGCCCCTGCTCGGAGTTATTCGTTAGGTGTTTATGCACAAGATGCAATGAGCATCGGGCAGTGGCGTGTGATGCTGGGCCTACGCGCTGATGCGTACCGATTGAGCGCAGACGATCCCCAAGCCATTGGCATGGCGAGTGTGGCGGATAATAACAGTGCAGCGTTATCGCCCAGTGCTTCGGTGGCTTATCACTGGACGCCAGCGTTCAATACCTACCTCAGTTATAAGCATGGTTATCGAGCGCCTGAATATGACAAAAGCTATGGCTACTCCAACCATGCCTCTGTGCCGGTGACGCCATTTGTGGTGCTGCCCAATCCGTCGCTTGACGCGGAAACCAGCGATAGTTTTGAGCTCGGGGCCAAATATGATGACGGCAAGCTGCGTTTGTATACCGCGGCGTATTACAACCGGTTTAGCCAGTTTATTGATATTGCCGATAAGGGCTTCAACGCAGAAACTGGTTTGTTTGAGAAGCGTTATGAAAACCTTGATGGTGTAAAAACGTATGGCGTTGAGGCGTCTGCGGCCTATGCATTTACCGAACAATGGCAAGCGAAAAGTCAGATTGGCTGGATTTCCGGCAAAGACGACAATGACGAGTATGTTCGCAACTTATCCCCGCTAGAGGGTAGTGTCTCACTTCACTTCGATAACCAATCGTTTAACGGTTATACCCGTTTGAACTGGGCAGATCAGATGACCCGCACGCCCATGTGCTACACCGAGTTAGGCACCCGCTCTGAGTGTGCTCAGACGTCTGGCTGGGCGAGCGTTGACCTTGGCTTGGGCTATCAGTTCTCGTCGCAAGCTTCTATCAATCTCAATGTCTATAACGTGTTAGACCGCGAATACATTCGTTATCAAGACGTTGCCGGTATTTCCGAATCACAAACCCGTTTTTCGACCGAGCCTGGTCGTTACTTCACCCTCAATGCACGTTATGCGTTTTAAGGAAGAACCATGAAATCAGCGATCAGTCTTGTGGCGTTGGTACTTGCCAGTACCAATGTCATGGCAGGGGAATGGGATTACCCTGCGGGCAATAATCAAGCAAGTGATGCCACTCAAGCACAGCAATATTTGCGCACGCATTATCCGTCGGTGGGAGAGCTGTCGTTGCGCTACCAAACCAGCAGTTTGCTTGGTCGTCAGTATAACTTTGATATTTATCGTGGTGGCGAGTATCAGCCGCAGCGCACATTAGTGCTACATACCGATAAACAGGGCTTGGTGACTCGGGTGTATAAAAGCTTAACCGACACCATGATCCGACAGGGTGAGGCAGTGAAAGAAGCGGCGATTGAGATCCCGCGTCGCCTGATCGCGGATGCGCCGCCAGCGCTATCAGACGGAGAATTAGTGACGCGCACCGTCAATGTGGTTGATCCAGATCTGCGTAGTATGGATAAACAGCCCGCCCCTGAAACGCTCTGGACAACGCTGGCGGATTATCCCCACGCGCCACGTTTTGTTATGCGTGATGTCTCTTTATTGGATGTGGGCGGCACCCTCTACTTGAGTAATCCCAGAGTCCAAGCTGTTGATGCCATCGCCTTTGAAGACAAAAACCCTGAGTCTGGACAATGGCAGAAAAGTGACAGTGTCTCGTTTTTAAATCCTGACGGTGTCACACAGTTTGCAAGCCATGCGTCGCTCACAACGTTGCCTTTTGATAGTCAAGACTTTGCACAAATGATGGCGTTTTATCATTTGGATAAGTCCCTGCAATATGTGTCCTCGTTAGGGTATTCATTATTTGACGGTCCGGTGCGCTTTGATGCTCACGCGTTAAGTTCGAACAACTCGTCTTACTATGTGGGTCCTAACGCGGTGATGTTTGGGGCGTCGGGCTCGCCCGATACACTGGATGCCGATGTCGTGGTCCATGAACTGGCCCACGGTATTCACTACCATATTTTGCCCGACTGGGCGTATGGCCACACGGGCGCCTTGGGTGAGGGATTTGCTGACTATTGGGCGGGCTCTGCCAGCTATCGCACCTTGTATCAACAAGGTGATGACTTCGAGATTGATACCGTCTTTAACTGGGATGGTTATTTCGGTTTTAAGCAAGGTACGCGCAGTTTGTGGAATCAAAAAGCGCGCTATTTTGAGAGCAGTGAATACCGCGCGCACGAAAATGTCGGTGGTGAATTGGGGGATGAGCTTTGGTCGACGCCTTTGTTCCAAACCCTCAAGCAAGCGGTCGCACTGTATGGTGAACCCGCCTTTAAAGAGATGGATACCTTGGTGCTGGAGTCGATGTTTGGGCTAGGCCGGGGCATGAAAATGCACGATCTGGCAGAAAGCATGCTCTATGTAGCTAAAACCTATTATCCATCACGCGACTATGCAGCCTTGTTGAAAGCGAACTTTGAACAACACGGTTTGCTCAAAGCACCGTTTCGCTTTGAGATAAGCCAGCGTTATGTTGCCGATACGGCGGCGATCCACACACGCTTAACACCACAAGGGCGGACAGCCAAAGTTCGCGGTGACATTAAAGTGGAAGGTGGAGCGCCCACGTCCATTAATCAAACACTCAGCCAGGCTCAGTCGTTTTCTATTCCTCTGCCGCTTGCGGCGCAATGCGGTCAGCCGCTGACCCTTGATGCGCAAATTGACTATCAATTTGATGACACGCTGCAAACCCATCAATGGCAAGACAGTTTGACGGTGATTAAAGGCTTGCCCCAACTCACCCAATCGCGCCAAATCCTGAATGCAACCTTACCGGATGCATCGGTGGCCAGTAATGGTGCGCAAAACAATGGCTTCAAAAGTTTTAACTTCATTATTAACGATGACACGAATGCCATTCGCTCCGATCTTGGCGTGTATGTCCATATCAACCATGCCAGCCCATCAGATTTACGCGTTGTTCTCGTCTCACCCGCAGGCACACGGGTGACGCTACACGCCAATACCGCCCATCAGAGCGATGACTTGGTGCGCTATTGGACCAGCCAGCACGACGGCCTTTTGCAAGCCTTTGATGGCGAACCTCTTGCGGGGAATTGGCGTCTTGAAGTGACGGACTATGCCCAAGGCAGCCGTGGTGAGCTGCTGGCATGGCAAGTGGGACGCGTGACGGAATTCGACTGCCAAGATACCGACCTTAGTACCAAAGATGCGTTCGATACCGCCAGCTCGGGAGGCGGCGCGTTGTCATGGCCACTGCTGCTGGTGGGCTTGCTTTGGGGCGGCTGGCGAGCACGAAAGGGCGAGTACCGATAACGCGTTATTCAATCACCTTAACACCCTTACTAAAAAGACAGATATGATGAAATTTAACTACTCTCTACTCGCCAGTGCATTGCTACTGGCAGGCTGTAATGGTTCTGGATCAGAAACGAGTGCAAGCGACTCGATCGCGCCGACCTACAGCGTCTCTGGTACCATTAGCGCCACCAATGCCACCGGTAATGAAACCGTTTGTGCGGATTTAAATGGTGACTTTGCCTGCAACGCCAACGAACCCACCACGCAAGCGGAGCAAGGGGCATTTACCCTCACCAGCGCCAATAAAGCGATCTTGTCCTCACCGATTGTCGCGCAAATCGACACCGGCGTGACCACGTTATCGTCGCAACGAATGGGAGCGCAGGCTGACGCGCCTCGCCAAGCGAATGCATTCCTTGTTGCTCCCGGCGTGCGTAAGACTACCGGCAATGAGATCAATGTGATCAGCACACTGGTCGCTAGCAACATGGCGGCAGGGGATGCCTATCAAGATGCTGTCGCTCATTTACGTGAGCAATTCGAGGCGATGGGCGTCACGACGCAAGCGGACTTGCTTACCAACGGGGCGGATAACCGTTTTGTACAGCTTGAAAATAACGTTTTATCGCTGATATCAGGGATGACACCCTCGCGGGCGAATCGCATGCTAGCGCTACTAAGCGGCGAATTGGCGCGTTACGCGGATGTTTTACTTAAAGGTGCGCCAAGCGACGCGGACCTTAACGCGATTTTGGTTGAGTTGGATGAACGGACTCAAATGCGTCCTGTAAACGATACCGGCATTGTTAGCTATTATTCCGACAGCGGGGATGTCGCCACCGCGCCTGTCGATTACCCCGGTCAAGATGCTGACTATGGTTTTGATGCAAAGGAAGGTGGGTTTAGCTTTACCAAACTAGATGGTAAGGGTCAGCCTTTGCCCGATAGCGCCACCACGTGGGATTGCGTGCAAGATAATCGCAGCGGACTGGTATGGGAGAGCAAACACACGGATCCTCAATCCCCGCGATATGTTGATCGCCTTTTTGCCTATCAAGTGCCTGGACAGTTCGAACCGTTTGGCAAAGACGTTGAGGCGACAGGCTGCAAAGACGCTGAGGGTATTTGCACCACGGCCCAATACCAAGCGTACCTAAATCAGCAACAGGTCTGTGGCATTGATCAATGGCGCTTACCCACTTTTATTGAACTGTATAGCCTGATTGATTTCGGCGAGACGCAAACCGATAGCGATGGGCGTGTTTATGGGCTCGATACGCAGTATTTCCCTCATCAATCCTCTGCCAGTGAATACGATGCCGGCTTGCTGTGGTCTTCCACCTCTTTCTTAACCGAATATACCGCATTTGCGACGCCGGGTGCGCGCTATATCCAGCTGCCGCAAACACGAGGCAGTGATCGTGGCACCACGGTATCGCTCGAGATCTATAGCGATCAGGTCGAGTCTGACTACACCTCATGGCAACTGCCTATTCGTCTTGTCGCCCAAGGAGAAAAATAATGAACAAGCTGATCATTGCCGCCAGTATCTTCGCATCTGCAACTGCATGGGCAGGCCAAGAATGCTCGATTGATTTAACCAAAACGGCACCGAATGTCCGTTACAGCTTTGATGATAATGGCACGGTAACGGACACCTTTACCGGATTAACGTGGATGCGTTGCCCACTGGGTAAAACCTGGCAAGCCGAACAGCAGGCGTGTCGTGGCGAGGGCACCGGAATGTATTGGCAAGCCGCACTTAATGAAGTGCAGGCGATCAATCAAAGCCAAGCGCATCCGCTGCATCAATTTGCCGGTCACACGCAATGGCGCATGCCCAATATTAAAGAGCTAGCGTCTTTGGCTGAACATGCTTGCATGAAACCCGCGCTTAATCCAAAGGCATTTGCCGCCGGATTCCCATACTCTACGTCAGAAGAAGGCTATGGCAGTGGTGATGTACGCGCTTACGTGTGGAGCAATAGTCATGTGCAAGCGGATAATACGATTTTGATGTTTGACGTGCGTAACGCGGAGATCTTTGCTTACGGGCCGACGCAGCTTGAGGGCAGTGTGCTGCTAGTGACTGACCAATAAACGACATCGCCCCAGCGACATCGACTGTGGCTGGGGCGAGATGATGGTTAGTGGTGATCGATAACCGAAGTGATCAAGCCACCGCACGTACTTTTTCTAAGTGGGCGAGGTACTCATCGTAACTGCCGTTAAAGTGCGACAATTGTTGGTCTTTAATCTCAATAATGTCAGTGGCGAGCGAGGAGACGAATTCGCGATCATGGCTGACAAAAATCAAAGTACCGGGGAATTGCTCTAGCCCTTTGTTAAGTGCTTCAATCGCTTCCATATCCATGTGGTTGGTTGGCTCGTCCATCACAATCACATTAATATCTTGCATCATCAGTTTGCCAAACATCAGACGGTTTTTCTCACCACCAGAGCAGCTTTTGGCTTTTTTATTCACATCATCAGCCGAAAACAGCAAGCGACCCAAAATGCCACGAACAATCAAATCATCATGCTTGGCGGTGCGCCACTGTGACATCCACTCAAACAGGGTGAGATCGTTATCAAACTCGGCACTGTTATCTTGCGGGCAGTAGCCAATCGCGGCATTTTCAGACCACTTAATGGTGCCTTTCTGGTGGCTCAATTCACCCACAAGACAGCGCAGTAGGGTTGATTTTCCCACCCCGTTTTCACCGATCACAGCCAGTCGTGAGCCAGCTTCAAGCAGCAGGTGACCGTTATCGAATAACAGGCCATCTTCAAAGCCATGACCCAGCTCTTTCAATTCAACCGCTTGGCGATGGAGCTTTTTGCTTTCGGTAAATTGGATATAAGGATGCACACGGCTTGATGCTTTGACTTCATCAAGCTGGATCTTTTCCATGCGTTTGGCGCGTGAACTGGCTTGCTTGGCTTTAGAGGCATTAGCACCAAAGCGATTCACAAAGTCTTGCAGCTCACTCAGCTCGGCTTCTTTTTTGGCGTTGCTCGACAGCAATTGCTCGCGTGCCAAGCTAGATGCCGCAACAAAGTCATCATAGTTACCCGGATATACACGCAGTTCACCGTAGTCAATATCCGCCATGTGGGTACATACGGCGTTCAAGAAATGACGGTCGTGCGAGATAATAATCATGGTGCACTGGCGCTGTTGCAGCTCACCCGCCAACCAGTTGATGGTGTGAATATCCAAGTTGTTGGTCGGTTCGTCCAACAGCAAAATATCAGGATTGGCAAACAGGGCTTGAGCAAGCAGCACGCGCAACTTCCACCCCGGCGCCACTTGCGCCATCAGGCCAAAGTGAAGCTCTTCGGCAATGCCCGCTTGCAAAAGAATATCGCCAGCTCGGCTTTCTGCGGTATAACCGTCCATTTCTGCAAACTGGCTTTCTAGCTCAGCCACAGCCATGCCGTCCTCTTCGCTCATTTCTGGCAGAGAATAAATACGCTCGCGCTCTTGCTTGATCTCCCACAGCTTGCGGTCACCCATCATCACCGTATCAATCACTGAATACTGTTCGTAGGCAAATTGGTCTTGGCTCAGCTCGCCCAACGTCTGCCCTGGTGTGATAGAAACATTCCCTGCACTTGGGATGAGGGCACCGCTCATGATTTTCATCAGGGTCGATTTGCCACAGCCATTGGCACCGATTAACCCGTAGCGGTTTCCGTTACCAAATTTGGCAGAGATATTTTCGAATAGCGGTTCAGCACCAAACTGCATGGTGATATTGGCGATTGAAATCAAAAGAGTTTCCTAGCGAATATGCTCAACGAGGGCGCGTATCATCATACTCAAAACGGGAGATGCACGGCCAAGCGAGGAGGGTGTAAAGATAAATAAGACTGAGCGCGCATTGTACAGAAATGTGATGGGATTAACAGTCTATGCTGGATGAACATTCAATTAAGGGTTTCCCTACTAGCGGTCAGTGGACGCACAAGAGTGTGACTAAAAGACATTTTGAATACCTATTGTACATATTGTTGAGCGAAGTCTAACTAGTGATACAAAAAAAGATCTAATCTGAGGCAATTATGGATAGTTCTCTTTGGCTAGTTCGTTGGGTTTGAGGTTTGTAAGCTTTTTCAGCTAGGTAAAGACTGCTTATAGCTAATAGAAAGCTCCTATTTATGCTGCTTACAACTGGATTGATTGTTCAAATGGATATGAATACTTCCCGAATACATTCTGTGTTGGATCGAAAAAATCAAGAACACCACAAAACTTGGCTCTCGCAGTTTCAAAAAAGTCGAACGGGGATCCCTTTTGGGTCACCGCTCTATTGTTATCACCTGTCGCTCAATGAGTACCTAATCCTAAAAGAGGTACTGTCGAAAAGCTTTGAAGTGGTGAATAAAACGGTTTTTTCTCCTGAGTGGTGTGGCGCATTTGTACTTTATTGTTCTGAGTGGTTTCGTCGCGAATACAATCTCGAGTGGAGTTGGAACACTATTCACGAGACGCTAGGGTTTGAACTTTCACCACAACAGCGTTCAACCGTGGTTCAACGTGGCTTGAAACTGTGGGGACGCTCAGTTTCCCGCTACGAGAACTCTCAAGGGAACAACTATCTCGGATCCGTTTTCAGAGAAGGTGGATTACCAACCAAGCTACTCTCTGACGATCACAACGGCTATCAAGATGCTTTTTCAAAGATATTCGGTCGATACAGTGAGGCCAAGGAGCTAGGGCAGCATTCTGTTCGGCAGCTTATCCAATCCCGTATCCAACGTTTACCAGAGGCACTGCAAGGTGATGACTCTGTCGAACTATTCGCTGATATGCTCGATAAGCTCGATAGCCTAGTTTACCAGTTTGGGTTAGATGGGCAGTCGGTACCCGCAAACTATCTCGATATACATTGTCCGAACTGGCGTACTCAGTTCCCACTGCCACTGGAAGATGACATAGGTACGCGCTTTCTGAACAACTTATTGGTGATTGCATCTAACGAAGTTAAAAAGAAAGCGAAGAAGGAAGTCAAACTTGGCTGCGCGCACTATTTTTCATGGGACAACCAATCAATTCGCACCGAAGTCACCTTGCCACATAAGCAACTGTTCATGTTTACTCGAGAACAGTTAAGTGTTAGCAGAATTGATTTGGTGTTGTTTGAAGGTCAAAAGCTGCTTGCCAACCTTGGCACTGGTTATGCGCAGTTTGACGGGGAGCAGTGTCATGTTGTGATCCGAAAAACGCGAGCTGAAGTGAAAAGGGTTGACGCCAAACAAAGGCTTTCTCTTGTGGCCATGCAATCGGGTGAAAAGCTTGCTCAGGTATCAATAGGTGACAGCGAGCTGGATTGGGGCGAAGTGCCAGTTATCTTGAGTGAGGAAGATGGTGAATGGCGAGTGTTAGGGCAAGCCTCACTCTCAACCCACAAAAAACATGTTTACATATTGATCCCGGAAGAAGCGAAGACGGAAACGCTATCGGGTGAGCTTACTGACACTCCAAACCGTTTTTGTCGCTTAAAAGTTTGCCAAGTAACAGGAACATGTTTAATCACTCTACCCGGTGATGATACGTATCGTATCTCGACGGGGTGCGATGATCCGAAACATGTTGGCGTTATGCTAGAAAGCGATGTAATGACGTGGCAAACCAAGCCGGCTATGATTTTTCGTGGTTTAAGAGCCATCAACCATGCGGCTACCAGAGTAACTGGTGAAAGCTTGGATGTTTGTCTTGATGGAAAATCGGTCTCGCACTTAACTCGAGAGAATTTTCTTGGTAAACAGCGTTTAACCATCAAAAAGCACAGTGGTGAAGTGCTATTGCGAAAACAAGTTGGTGTGCTGCCCGCAGATTTTGATATTAGCTTTAAAAGTAGTGATACACCCAATACTGGCGTAATTATCATCACTACTGCCGCACCCAAGGTCTGTGCAATTAAAACTCCTGGGGTGATTCTTGAGAACATAGAGAAATCTGAAAAACAGGTTGCTTTGCACCTTCTAGCTAAAGGGACGCCGCCTTCTTCTGTCCAAGTTGACATCACGTTGAATATGCTTGGTGAGGCGATAACCTTTATCCTGCCTTTTCCTTCAAAAGGTGCTGTCGCCTTTAATGCACATGGTAAACCTTTAGCACAAAGATTAACAGTGGATGACTTACTTGGCAGTCGACTACATCTGTTCTCTATGTCAGGTCAGGTGGCTCGCTATCAAATAGAAGCATCAAGCAATATTAAGGGGATAAAGCAAACCTCAGCTCCTTATTACCGCTGGCAATATGTGGTGAGCGATAAGCCTGTAGAAGTGAGCCTTTACGCGCTGAAAACCAGTCTACTGGAGTTGTTGTCGCTGAATAATCACTTGGATAGCACCGTTGATCTCGTCATTTCGGGTCCAGGAAAGACACTTCGTTTTTCCATCAGCCATTACTCATCAGTCATGGATTATGATCGGGAGAGAAATGTGGTTTATGCGCGTTCAAACCGACTCGCTGACACGCAGGCTCTTCGCCCTGCGTTGATGCACCTTACAGCACCAGAGCAAGCGCCAATCTATCTTGAAAGTCTTACTACTGAAGGTGTTTCAACAGGGGAGTTTGCCTTGCCTAATTACGTGACAGAAGGTGGTCCTTGGCTTGTAGTTCCTGCTTCGGACTCTGATGTTTTATTTCGGGCTAAATTTATCCCATGCATGGGTGAGCAAACAAATGACTGTGACGTAAAAACGTTACAAAAGGCATCTCGTATTTTTCACCCTTCATCTAATCCCAATGTGATTGCAGATGTGTTTCATCAAATGAAAACAGATTGGGGACACAGCGGTTGGCAGTACCTGCGCGATACATATAAGAACTACGGGCATCTTCCACTTTCAACGTTTGAAGTGTTCAAGTATTTGGTGAGAGATACCAAAGCATTGGCTGTGGCATTGTTTCAGTTTGAATTGAACCCAGAGCTGATTTCGCGACTGGAAAGTGAGTTGCCAGTGTTTTGGCAGTTTGTACCCCTGGTGGATTGGCGGCATGCGATTCAGCTTCAAACCTCGATGCTGGAAGGTATGTGTTTACCAGCCGAAATCGTTGATGAGTTGATGGCTAAACAAATAACGAAGTTGGTTGACGCCATTCCTGCTTTGTCAGACGAAGTGGCTATTTTCTTAGAAACAGGCAAATTACCCCAACTTTGTCCGAGCGCTTTGATGGAGACTCTTGTTCATAACGAGTGGTATCAAGATCTTTTGCGCCAGAACGCAGAAAATAACAGTTGGCCAACCGAGTTTGGCGCTGATTTGAAACGCTGGTGCACACAGTCTGGCTTAATGCCGTTTGAAATTAAAACCAATGCCTGGTTCCACGATGGAGTTGTTTACCTGCCGGTTTTCGCTGCTGCTGTGGTAACAGAGCTTGTGCCTACCGAAGTATCTTCAACCTTTCGTGATTACGACTTGTTCCATTTAAGAAAATTACGTGACTTCGATTGTGCGTGGTTTGAACCCGTATTCCGCTGTTTTGTCTCCTATTTTTTGCTAAACCAAACAGGTAATTAGAATGACCCGTTATTTTTCTTCTCTCGTTGAGCAAGCTATTAGTCGTACTAAAGAATCAACATTGAGTATCTTGGGCGTAACTAATCCTAATCTTCGCAATCACCTCAGCGAAATCATGTCTTCTGATTGTGGCCAAGAGAGTGCATTTTTGGCACCACCGGTATTCGAGCATACCTTCGGCTGGGAGTTTGCAGACCCGAAGATGAGCGATCTGGCGGGGAATCTTCTGTCTGAAGCGGTTGTTGCTGCCCTGGATAGCAAAAAGAACGGGCGCTATCGATTTAGTGCAGATTTTCAACCTTTCCGCCATCAGCTCCGCAGTTGGGAACATCTCTTAAACGAGCACAAATCGCTAGTCGTGACATCAGGCACGGGTTCAGGCAAAACAGAGTGTTTCATGGTGCCGATCATTAATGATTTACACCGCGAATACGAAGATAAAGGAGAGACCTTGGTCGGTGTGAGGGCGCTATTTCTGTACCCCCTCAACGCACTCATTAATTCCCAAAAAGAGCGTTTGGATGCATGGACCAAACATTTTGATGATGGCATTCGTTATTGCCTTTACAACGGCAATACCGAGAACTCTAAGAACAAGATGCGTGGACAGCAAAAAGATCGTCCGAATGAAGTGCTTTCACGTGAATTAATGCGGGAAGCACCAGCGCCAATTTTGGTGACGAACGGCACCATGCTTGAATATATGATGGTTCGCCAAATTGACGCTCCGATCATTCAACGCTCGCGCGAAGAAAAGTCTTTGCGCTGGATTGTACTGGATGAAGCGCACACTTATGTTGGCTCCCAAGCTGCAGAGCTGGCGTTGCAGTTACGTCGTGTACTTCAAGCTTTTGATGTAGAAGCAAAGGATGTACGTTTTGTTGCTACATCAGCGACCATTGCCGACGAGGATGCGGAAAAACAGCTAAAGAACTACCTAGCTCATTTGGCGGGTGTGGAACCGAACCAGATTGAGGTTGTTGGCGGTAAGCGGAGCGTCCCTGACCTTCCTGAGTGCCCGAGCAACAACTATTCAATTGAAGAACTGCTTTCTATTGAGCCTGACGGTGAACCTACTACTGGTAAGACTAAGCAAGTGCCCGATGTCTCAAAGCGCCGATTTGATGCCCTTTGTGGAAACACAACGGCACTTGCCCTTCGATCCACATTAGTGGAAGCAAAGAAACCGCTGGATCTGAATGACATCAATACACAGTTATCTATTCGTCTGAATCGTCCTCTCTTTACGCAACAACAACTCCTTGAGTGGCTTGATATCGCATCGGGTACAAAAGCAAGCAGCAGCGGCGAAGCATTTTTAAAGTTACGCGCGCATTTCTTCCAGCGTATGACCCAGGGGCTTTGGGCTTGTATTGATGCTAATTGCGGATGTAAGAAAAACACACCGCTTGAAGACAACTGGTCATTTGGCTTTGTTTACGCGACACAACGTCAGCAGTGCGAGTGCGGAGCACCAGTACTTGAGTTGACCTTCTGCCAAGACTGTAATGAACCCCACCTGTTCGGCAAAATCTCCCGAAAAAATCAACTTCACCAATGGAACGCCAGCGCGGGGGATGAGTTTTCACTTCTCAATGAGACTTCCAGTGACGATGATGACTATGAGATCCAAGACTGTGAGACAACAAACAGCCCACACGTGTTTGCACGGCCGTTAGCAGATAAAAACGGTTACTGTGATGTACATGTAGGGAAATCTGGCGTTTATGGTTCGCTGGAAGGCGAACGCATCGGTTTGTCGCAATACTTTGGGGGCGAGGACAAAGATGGCCCTATGGGCGAGCATCGTTGTGTCGACTGTGGTTTTGAAGGCTATCGTGGCGCAATGCCTTTTCGCAGGGCAATGCTAGGTTCGCCATTTTATGTGGCTAACGCTGTTCCTACCTTGCTGGAGTATTGCCCGGACATCGACGTCGATAAAGACACTAAACTTGGCCCTCAGTCACGACCTGGCCGAGGCCGACGTCTGATTACCTTCACCGACAGTCGCCAAGGCACTGCGCGCATGGCAGTGCGTATGCAGCAAGAAGCTGAGCGCTCAAAGCTGAGAGGGCTGGTGTTCGATATTTTAAGAGATGCTCAGCTATCTCAACCTGCTCCAGAACAAGTGAATTCAGACGTTTCTCCAGAAGCATTGTTAATTAAAGCTCAAGAACTTCGTGCAATGGGGCTCTCGATTCATGCAGATGATCTAGAAGAAAAGGCAAAAGCGCTATCGGAAGGCAGCCAAACGCTATCAATCGTCGAAGTATCTTGGTCTGAAATGGTATCCAAATTATCTCAGAAGAGTGACGTGACCGAAAGCATGCTGGAATACAGCAAGTACCTGTCACCGGAGACGTTTAAGCAATCTGATGGTCCCCTGAAACTCGCTGAAATGCTGTTGTTTCGCGAGTTTTCCCGTCGCCCGAAACGACAGAACAGCTGTGAAACACAAGGCCTAATTAAAGTTGGATACTCAGGTCTGAAGGCTATAAAGCGTATGCCTGAAAAATGGGAGCAGCATGGGTTAACACTCCAGGATTGGCTGGACTTCCTGAAAGTTGCCTTGGATTTTTATATCCGCGAGAACACCTACATGCTGCTGGAAGAAGATTGGAGAAAGTGGATTGGTAATCGCTTTTCCGCAAAACGCTTGAGAAACCCCGACTCGGAAGAGCAAGATGAGAACAGTGTGAAGAAATGGCCACTTGCAAGCCGAAACAGTATGAACCGATTGGTCAAGCTGCTTGCTTTAGGAAGTGGTGTGGATAAAGACTCGGTGATTGGCATTGACCTTATTGACAGTTGGCTGCGCGCGGCGTGGGGTGACCTCACATCAAGAAGCGTTGGTATTCTAAAAAATGATGGGAACAAGTTCTTTTTAAACAGAGAGCAGCTTACCTTCTCATTCACCGATAAAGTGTACGTTTGCTCGCGTACTCATAAGCTTCTCGATACGACCTTCAAGGGATTGACGCCATATTTACCGTTAAAGCTGGGTAACGATGGTTACACCTGCGTGGCAGTAGACTACCCACAGATTTGGGGGTTTGGAGACGACCAAGCTGATTTCGGTAAGGGTCTATTGCTTACCCGTCAGCAAGTCTCGGAGGATCCAAAGGTTCAGGCGTTAAGGGAGCAAAACTTATGGACGGATATCAACGACAGAGTCGTTGAAGGTGGTTTTTACTACCGTACCGCTGAACACTCTGCACAGCAGTCTGCTGAGCGTTTAGAGAAATATGAGGAGATGTTCAAGTCGGGTAAAATCAACGTACTTAACTGTTCTACAACCATGGAAATGGGGGTAGATATCGGTGGTATTTCTGCAGTCGTGATGAATAACGTACCGCCTCACCCAGCTAACTATTTACAGCGAGCGGGACGTGCGGGCCGGAGCAAAGAGTCACGCGCTATTTCCTACACGTTGTGTAAAGGAAACCCTCATGACCAGCAGGCGTTCAATGACCCTAAGTGGCCTTTTGAAACGTCGATCCCAGCTCCGTATGTCGCGTTTAACTCTTCACGCTTGGTCCAGCGTCATGTCAATTCCATGCTGCTTTCTGTGTTCCTGCGAGAACAGGTCGGAAATACAAAAACAGAGCGAACGTCGCTTAATTTGGAGTGGTTCTATCTTGCGTCAGGAGAGTCAATATCCGTCAGCGATAGATTTACAACATGGCTAAAGACAGGTGCAATTGCGTTAGAGAGGGAACTCCAAACCTTGGTGGCGGGAACCGTGCTGGCCTCCAGTTCAGTTACCAGCTTATTGGAACAAGCGTCGCTTATGATGCAAACGCTTTCCAAACGCTGGCTGGAAGAATACAAGCGACTTGAATCTGAGCAAGCGAGAGCTGAAGAGGGAAGCCCTTTTGCCTTTCGTCTCAAACAAGAACTGAACCGTTTATGTAAAGAGTATTTGCTTCGAGAACTGGCGGCGAAATCATTCTTACCAGGTTATGGCTTCCCAACTGATGTGGTCACGTTTAATAACACTAATATTGAAGACTTCAAGCGAGACAAGCTCGAAGGGAAGAAGAAAGAAGATGACAGGGAAGATAATGTCTCTCGAGCGCGGGGTTTACCAAGCCGAAACCTTGCGGTTGCCATTCGAGAGTATGCCCCCGGTGCAGAAGTTGTTCTGGATGGCCGAGTATTCCGTTCAGGTGGTGTTGCCCTTAACTGGCACAACATTTCTAAATCGGATGCAGTGGAGGCTCAAAAGTTTGATTTGGCCTGGCGCTGCAATCATTGCGGGCAGACCGGTTATCTAGATGGTGTCGCGATTGAACAAGATGATATCTATTGTGATAACGAAAAATGTGGCGAGAAGATAGACACGAAGAATCAGCGCAAGGTGCTTCAGCCAACAGGGTTCGTTACAGACTTCTATCACAGCCCTTCAAACGATATCTCGCAGCAGGCTTTTATCCCCGTTGAGACACCATGGATCTCTGTTTCTGGAACACAAAAGAACTTACCTAACCCTGATATGGGTTATATGGTTGCTAGCCCTGATGGGAGAGTCTTCAATCACACAGCAGGTGCATCTGGCAAAGGGTATGCACTGTGTATGTCATGCGGTCGCGCTGAGTCAATGACTTCTAGCGGCGAGTTTCCTAAACACTTCTCACCGTCCGTACCTCATGTTCCGTTGCAGGCAGGTAAGCTTGATGGTGAGGACCCTCGAGCCTCGTGTGGCGGTAGCACGACAATATTGAAAGATGTTCATTTGGGGAGTCACATAAAGACAGACGTTTTTGAGCTTGTTCTCAAGCATCCGCTTCGAAATGAGTTTATTGCAGACAATGAAGATGGGAGAACAGTTGCTACCACGCTTGCTGTGTCTCTTCGTGCTGCTCTTGCTGAGCTTCTTGGTGTTGCGGTTAATGAAATGGGTTATGCGGTTCGACCGATAATTCTACCCAATGGTGAAGCAGGTTTGGCCTTACAGCTCTTCGATATAATCAGTGGTGGTGCGGGTTTCGCTTCATCAGCACCAAAGCATATAGAGGCTTTACTGGCAAAGACAGTATCAAAGTTGAAGTGTCCAAAGTGCCAATCAGTTTGTGGTGACTGCCTACTAGAGACCGATTCAAGGCATGATGTTGAAAAACTCGACAGACTCGCTGCTTTAGACTGGCTTGAAGGGTTGGATCTATCGAACACGGGTCCAGAAGTGATTGATGGAGGGTCGTATAGTCCTTTTTCAGTGGCAGAGAATGTTGATCATTATGTTCAGAGGGGCTGTTCGAAGGTTGTTTTCTTACTCTCAGATAGCGTAAATGACTGGGATCTCTGCCATCCAGTTTTCAAGAAACAGCTAGCTAGCTTTGTTTTAAATGAAGATCGTGTTGTTAAGTTTATCTTACCTAAAAATATTGTTCTGGATGGAGAAACACAATCCGAACTGAATGCATATCGTGCAATGGGTGTTGAAGTAGAAGAAGCAGTTCTTAGCCCAGAAAACCTCGTTGCACAGATTGTTGACGATTCAGGCGTTGTATCTTTTGCCGCTCGGGACGCAGATGCACTTCGCGTACCTGGTCGATATTGGATGATGTCATCGGGCGCTTCAACTATTAGCAAAACACTAGCTTTAGTTGATTCTGTGCCCGTTGCTTTGGAGTTGGCAGAGTTCAATCAGCCTACTCAATATGGCGAAGCGGAAATCGTTAGCGAACTAAATGGTAAGTTAGACTCCTTTGGTGTTAGTTTCTGGCAGCATCTTTTATTAAATAACCCAGATCTGAAAACACTGATGCAGAATGATAATATTGAAGCGATTCAATATTCAGATAGATATCTTCAATCACCTGCTGCTCTGCTGTTCTTACGTCAAGTATTCTCTTCACTGACTAGCGTTATGAAGACAAGCCCAACTTTGACCATTGAAACGCTTTTCAGTGAGAAAGAACAAAATGCAAGATTTCTTCACCAGGATTGGTATCACAAGGATGATCAAAGGCTTGTTATGACAAGGGTCATTGAGCAAGCAACAGGTATTGCACCTGAAGTTGTCCTATTCGAAAACCGTAGCGATATTGCTCATCGCCGAATGCTGACCCTTGCTCTTAAATCCGGTAAGCGTGTAGTCATAAGGCTTGATCAGGGGTTTGGCTACTGGCGTTTGAAAATGACCGGCTGGCGAAACAAGCCGCTTCAATATAGTTTCAATGCTCATTGGACTGAGCAAGTTGAAATTATAGAGGAGTATGTCAAACACTTGGAAGTGTATAACAGTGAGAAATGGTCAACTGATATTAGTTTTCGTGTGGTTTGACGAACTCGTGTTGGCCATTTTTATGGGCTAAACGTAGAGGCAAACTAATTTAATAACGTCTACGTTTAGCCACTGGTTGCTCAAGTAAGCCTCGTGTTATATCAAATACCGCCCTTGAATATACTCGCGGAAGTGAGCGGGGTTGAGGGTTTCGCCGGTTGCATCTTTGAGTAAGTTATCGGTTGAGGTGGTGCTGGCGCGTTGCCAGATATGTTGAGACAACCAATCAAAAATCGGTGAAACATTGCCGCTGGCGATAATGCCGTCCACATCCATTTGCTGACGCATCGTTTGCATCAATTGCGCGGCATACAGCGCACCCAAGGTATAGGTCGGGAAGTAGCCAAAGCTGCCATCAGTCCAGTGAATATCTTGCATACAGCCGTTTTTATAGTTGCCAGCGGTGCTGAGGCCAAGGTATTGCTGCATGGCATGATCCCAACGGTCAGGGATATGATCGACCTCCATTTTGCCACTGATAAGATCGCGCTCAATGTCGTAGCGCAACATGATGTGTGCAGGATAGGTCACTTCGTCGGCATCAACACGGATATAGCCGGGTGAGACACGTGTGAGCACGCGGTGGAAGTTGTCTACATGGAAAGCCGGGTCGTCTTGGCGGTTAAAGGCTTGTTTGGCATGCTGACAAATCAAGGTGGCGAATGCCTCACTGCGGGCAAGCTGCATTTCACAGAACAAGCTTTGGCTCTCATGCACACCCATTGAGCGCGCTTTGCCAACCGGCAAGCTGGCAAGGTGTTTGGGTAGTCCTTGCTCATAGCGCGCATGCCCCGTTTCATGGATCACGCCCATTAATGCTGAGGTAAAGTCTTTCTCGTCATAGCGGGTGGTAATGCGTACATCGGTTGGCACGCCACCACAAAATGGATGAGTGCTGACGTCTAACCGACCATGTTCGAAGTCAAAACCCAGCAGCGCCATCATTTTCTCGCCTAAGGCTTTTTGCTGAGCCTCTGCAAAGGGGCCTTCGGGCAACCGTGTGGTTTGCTGGCTTTGCTTATCCACTACCGCTTGAATGGTGTCTGGTAGCCATGTTTTAAGCTCGCCAAACACTTCATCGATGCGGCTAGCGGTCATGTCTGGCTCGTAAAGATCCAGTAAAGCGTCATAGGGCGAGCAGTTTTTTTGATCGGCTCGGATGTGAGCTTCTTCGCGCRCGAGTGCCACTACTTCTTTAAGGTTTTTGGCGAAGCCGTCCCAGTCGTTATTTTGACGCTGCTGTCGCCAGGCGTGTTCACATTTGGCACCGGCTAAGGATTTGGCCTTCACTAAGGTGTCAGGGAGTACACTGGCATGTTGCCACTGACGCTTCATTTCTCTGAGGCTGGCCCGTTGGGCGTCATTGAGCCGGTCTTGTTGTTCATCCAACGCGCTAAACCAGTCATGCAGTTCATGCGTAGTGAGTTGCTGATGGGTATAGAGTGCCAATTCAGCCATGGCGTCGGCACGGGCTTGACTGCCTCCGCTGGGCATCATGGTGGCTTGATCCCAACCGCAGATTGCGGCAAGGTGCTGAAAATGCGACAGACGTTTGAAGTGAGCTTCCAGCTTATCTAGTTGTTCCATAATCACTTTCCTTGTTTACAACATTGCCGATATTTTGGCAACTTGGGTGAGAAAAGCAAGGCAAATGCTGGCGTTCTGTAAGGTGAACCTGATAAGGAGTTATTTGGGGAATGTACTTGTTTGGCTATGGCAGTTTAATGAATCCTGCTTCGCGCGCGTTGACCGGAGAGTCAGGGTGGGCGTGCCCGGTAACCGTATCGGGGTTGCAACGCTATTGGAGCAATGTCAGTGAAGCATTGATCTCTCCGTTAGTGGTATTGGAAGGAGACGGCGCGTGCAATGGCGTTTTGGTAAAGATCGCGCCAGACGCGTTGCCTGACTTTGATCGCCGCGAGGCAGGGTATCGACGTCTTTCGCTAGACGTGTCTCGTATTGCACTGCCGAAAGGGATTGCGCTTGAAGGGCCCGTGTACGTGTATGTGGCAGAGGATCGTGTCGCGCCTGATGTGCATAAACCGATCGCGCAGTCGTACATAGATACGGTCATGGCAGGCTGCTTACGCTATTCGTCTGATTTTGCGGCTGAATTTTTACACACCACTCAGGGGTGGGATGCGGCGTATTGTAATGATCGGGCACAGCCGCGTTATCCACGCGTCGCCGGCGTGAGCGATGAAGATAGGGTCATGATTGATGATTTGATGAAAACCCATCTCGGCCAGCATCCCGCTGAAGCGGTATAATTAGACTTACTAGCGAGCCACGTGCAACGTTATTTTGTTTAGATTGAATAAAACAAAGCCACCGCATGAACGGTGGCTTTGTTGATTAGGGGTTGTTCACCTTGTTACCAAGGGATTTATTGTACTTCGACGTAGACAAACTCAGGTGAGGTGACTTCAACGCGACGGTTTTTCGCGCGGCCGTCCACAGTGTCATTGCTAGCAATTGGCGTGGACTCACCTTTACCCATCACGGTTAAACGCTCGGCATCGATGCCCGCATCAACGAATACATCTGCTACCGCTTGTGCGCGACGCTCAGACAGTTTTTGGTTGTAGGCCGCTGGGCCTTTGCTGTCGGTGTGACCGATAATGGTCGCGGTCGCTTCTTCGTGCTGAAGTAGGCGATTGATCAGTGGTTGTAAGGAGGCAGCCGCTTGTGGAGAAAGGGTTGCTTCATCAAAGCCAAACAACTCGGTTTCGCCCGCTTCTGACAAGACGATGGTTTGTGGTTCCGCAACCATTTGTGGCTCTGGCGCCGGCTCAGCCATGACTGGCTCTTCAACCATAGGCTCAGGCATCGGCTCGCTGCTGGTGCGGCCGAAGTGGTAGGTCATACCCACGGTCACAAGGTTATTGTCAACACTTGAGAAGTAGCCGTCGTCCATATCATTAATGTGTTGGTATTCAAGACGTACGTTGATGTTATCGGTCGCTTGGTGATCCACACCGATCGCGCCCATCAATGACACGTCATCGCGATCACCGGCGCTGCTGTTCCAGTTCCACCATGCGCCACCGACTTTACCGTACAACGCGGTATCCGGTTTGAGATGGTAGGCAAATTTAGGGGCCAGTGTTAACGCAGTAAGGTCACCGGCAGCACCGAGTGTTGTTCCTGACTGGTCAAATGAGGTATCAAAACGGCCAAGGTAGTCATAGGTACCTTCTAGCGCGAACCAGTTATTGAAGTTATAACCGGTAACTACGCCTGCCGCTAGCTCTGAGTCGCCGCAGTTAGCGTCAGAGACACAGCTGTCTTCAAGGAATGAAGGACCCACACGGCCACCGAGGTATAGACCGCTATCTTGTTGTGCATAAGCCGCTGGTGCAACGGCTAAAAGCAGGCCTAGGCTTGTCACGACTTTTTTCATGCCACTGTCTCCTAAATAAGGATGATAAGGTATTATTGTTCGCATTAACTATGCGTTGTTATCCAGTCATTTTTGGAACGACCTTCACCCCTAGGCTAGATCTGGATAGTGGGTAACTCAATAGGAAAAAAGAGATTTAACCGAGATTTGACCCAGCCTGACGCAACTGTCTTAGGTATGCGTCAGGCTTGACCGTTGTCGGACAATTCGACAGGGAGTTAGCGTGATTTTGTCTGACTAGTGAGACGTTTTCGTTCGCCTTGTCCGCCCACAGGGCGACTTACAGATACTTGGCGTCCTTTCTTCATGCCTTTCTCGTAATCGTCGGTAATAGCGGCCATAGCGGCTTTTAGCTGTTGCTTGAAGGTTTCTCGATCAATGTTTTCGAACTCTTTGTCGATGTAGCTTTTAATCTTGTCATCGCTGTCACGTGCATCGAGCTGAGGCAGTTTCTCCAGCGCCCCTTCTAGCCAGCCGATAGTAAAAGACTGCACACGGCGCGACACTTCTTGGGTGCTGGTGCCCGAACCGGCAAAACTGTTGCGGAATTGGCCGATATGCTCATTCATCTCGCGATACACCACATCAAAGGCGAATGCGGCGAATATCGCGCGATCGGCATCACCAATAAATTCTGCTTGCTTTAAGCCTTTGTAGTTGATCAGCACACACTCCACGCCAAATCGACCATTGATACCGCGAATGATCTTCAGGATCGGTTCACTTACCGATGTAGGCAGCAGGGTTTCAGAGCGCGTTTTCCCCATGCTGATAAAGTCGATATCGTCTTGGTCGAGGCCATGTTTTCGCATCAGGCGCTCAGCCATCTTAATCGCCTGCGCTGCCTCATTGACGTTCGCTGAGTTACTTAACTCAAGGCATTTGGCGATTTTTTTGAGCGCTTTGCTTTTCGGATCTGACATGCATACTTCCCGAGAACGAACAAACGCGTATTGTATCGCGTCCGTCAATAACAACAAAGCCGTGTTGATGGATAAGAAGGCTTATTGTTCGGTCCTGCATAAAGGGAGGGGGTTGAAAGAAATATCGCGATGACGCGGTCTATGCAGGAGTAAGTGGTTATAAGGAGCCCCATTCATGGGCATGGTCAAGCAAATGAGTCTGTCGTTGCTGGTGTTAATGGTGATCACGGCCAATGGCTACCTTGTGCTGTGGAGCATGGCGGGTGGTCTGGATTCAGCGAGTTTTGTCGCGTTGTGGTTGGCTGGCGGCGCAATCATGGCATGGTTGACGGCGCGTTATCTCTCGAGCAACAAGACGAGCGTCTGTTCCGTTACAACCCATATGTATCCAGCACCGCCAAAACGCGCTGCGTCGCGACTGCCTGATTCACTCTTTTCTCAGCCTACTGATGTATGGCGTATGGCCGCGAGCTTGTTGCTTGCCGTCACATCCGCCTTGTTTGCATGCCGATATCTTGATTTAGGGACGTTGGCATTGATGGTGATGGCCGGCGTCCAAGGTGTGCACGGCCTGATGGCGACGGCAGAACGCAAAGGATTGCACTGGGGCGGCATGATGCTTTTGTTTGCTGGCGTGGGGTATTTATTTGCTCCCGGTATGTACGCCCCCAGCAGTTTAGGGTTGGGTTTGGCACTTGTCGCTGGATTGGCATGGCGTGACTATTGGCAGACGCTGTCTGAACAAACAGATCAGTACCCTAAACAACTCTGTGTTAGTTTTCGGTTGAGTGTTTTACTGGCAATTGCACTGTTAATTTTCGCGTTGCCCGGCTTAACCGTGACGATATCTGGCGCCATAGCGGCGATGATAGTTGGAGCCCTGACGGTGCTCGGGATAATTTATCCTTGGCAGTGGCTTTCTACACAGGTTTCTCTGCTGTGGAAGCATACGTTGTCGGTACTGGTGGTGATCGCCTTAGTTGGTGTGGTGTGGTTGGACGATGGTCAGATGATGAACATGCGTTTAGCCAGTGCGGCTTGTGTGGCCTTTATCGGCGTCATCTTGATGGGAGCGACGCCGCGTGAACAGGTACGAGGTTAAATATATGGCGTGATGAGCAATAAGTTAAACTGTTTATCTATACAGTGCTTTTGTCGGTTTGTTACACTCTCAGTATGATTTCTTGGGTTAGATGCTAAATAGTGGCTTTATCGACAACGTCTCAGCCGTATGTTCAAAAAGGGTTCGTTATTACGCGCCAACAACGTGATCGGGGCGAGTCGAGTACCATCGTGCTGTGGCTCTCTACACCTGATGGACCGGTAAAACTCTGTATTGAGAATCAACAAAGCGTTTTTTTTATTCCTCAAGAAGAGCAACAACGCGCACAAGCACTGCTTCCTTCTATCGATCCGCACGCCTACTGCAAAACCGTCCCGTTGGCGACCTTTCAACATATTCCTTTGGTCGCCTGTTACTTCAGTACCGTCAAACGCGCCCAAGAAGGGCAACGTGTATTAAGTGGTGCTGCCATTCCGCTCTATGAAGGGGATTTGCGTCTTGCGGATCGCTATCTAATGGAGCGCTATATATGCGGCAGCTTGCTGTTTACCGGCAATGCGCGTCAGCGAGCAGGTTACCTCGAAGTGACGCAAGGTAAAGCAAAGGCGCAGGCGTATACGCCACAGTTACGCCATGTATCACTGGATATTGAATGCTCAGAAAAAGGCCAGCTGTACTCGATTGGCTTGGACAGTGACATGGATAGCCGCGTGATTATGGTCGGGGCGCCACAACCCGATGCCCCCGCATGGATAGAATGGGTTAGCGACGAAGTCTCCTTATTATCGGCGCTTGAGCGCTGGTTTACCACCTATGATCCTGATGTGGTGGTGGGATGGAACGTGATTGATTTTGATTTCCGTTTGCTGGTCAAGCGCGCGCAGCGTCACCAAAAGTCACTCCGTATTGGCCGCGGCGGTGAAACTGCCTATTGGCGAGAAGGAAATGCCAATAAGTCTGGTTTTATTAGCTTGGCAGGACGTGTGGTCATTGATGGGATTGATGCGCTGAAAACGGCGACCTATGGCTTTCGCTCTTGGGCGCTTGAGTCAGTCGCGCAAACGCTGCTTGGTGAGGGAAAGGCCATCGACGATCCGCATGATCGGATGGCGTCTATCAATCGCATGTTTCATCACGATAAAGTCGCGCTCGCCACCTATAACTTGCAAGACTGCCGATTGGTTAATCGCATCTTTGCCCATACGCATTTGCTTGATTTTATGATTGAGCGCTCGCGTCTCACCGGTGTCGAGCTAGATCGGGTCGGAGGCTCTGTTGCTGCGTTTACCAACTTGTATCTCCCGCGCTTACATCGCTCGGGGTATGTGGCGCCTAATTTGGCCAGCGATGGTTGGATTGCAAGCCCTGGCGGCTATGTAATGGACTCTAAACCCGGCCTTTATCATTCGGTACTGGTGTTGGATTTTAAGTCGCTGTACCCGTCTATTATTCGCACGTTTTTGATTGATCCGCTAGGGCTGGTTGAAGGCTTAAAGTCACAACAAGCAGGCGAAGAGCACGATATTGTGCCCGGCTTTCGCGGTGGTGTGTTTCACCGAGAAAAGCATTACTTGCCGGCATTGATTGATGATTTATGGCAAGCGCGCGATCGCGCTAAAAAAGCCGGAGAAAAAGCCTTCTCACAAGCGATAAAAATCATCATGAACTCATTTTATGGGGTGCTAGGATCGTCAGGGTGTCGTTTCTTTGATCACCGACTGGCGTCGTCGATTACGATGCGGGGTCATGAGATTATGAAAACCACTCGTGAACTGATTGAGGCACAAGGCTATGAAGTGATCTATGGCGATACAGACTCGACCTTTGTGTCCTTGGGCGGTGATAAGGCGAGTGAGGACGCTGATGCTATTGGTCAATCGCTGGTTGATCACGTTAATAGCTGGTGGCGCCAGCACTTACGAGAAACTTATGATCTCGAATCGGCGCTAGAAATTGAGTATGAAACCCATTATCAGCGTTTTTTGATGCCCACCATTCGCGGCCAAGAAACCGGTAGCAAAAAGCGATATGCAGGTCGCGTCGTGGATAGAGAATCGGGTCACGCTGAGATCGTGTTTAAAGGCTTGGAGACGGTGAGAACCGATTGGACACCGCTTGCACAGCAATTCCAGCAACAGCTCTATCAACGCGTCTTCGATGGTGAAGAGGTGGACGAGTTTATTCGTGAGCTGGTGACCAGCACCAGCAAAGGCGAGCACGATGAACGCTTAGTGTACCGTAAGCGGCTTCGTCGTCCGTTATCGGAATATCAAAAGAATGTGCCTCCCCATGTGCGCGCGGCACGCTTAGCTGATAGCGAAAATCATCAACGTGGGCGCGCTCAGCAGTATCAACGCGGTGGCTGGATTGAATACGTGATCACCGTTAATGGCCCCGAACCCCTTGCTTACCGGCGTAGCCCGATTGATTATCAGCATTATATTGATAAGCAACTTAAGCCTATTGCCGATGGTATTTTGCCGTTTATTGGTAAAGAGTTTGATACCTTAGCCTTGCCACAATTAGGCTTGTTTTAACCAAACTTGCATTTCTGCCCAGTGCCCGCTTGAATGAATAGACGAGCAGGGAGGTAGATGTGGAACAACTGGATTTCTTCGAGGTGCCAAGTCCATGCAAAGGCATCTGCGAAGTGAACAACAAAGGCTATTGCAAGGGGTGTTTTCGCAGTCGCGAAGAACGCTTTCATTGGTTTGAATTAACCAATGAACAAAAACGCAATGTTGTTCGCCTCTGCCATCAGCGTTATGAGCGCATCATGCGTGCCAAGCGTAAACAGATGCGCGATGCTGCCTTAAATACCCAACCGATCCCGCAACAACCCTCATTGTTTGATGATGAGGACCCCACCCAGTAAGCATTCAGCGCACCTTCTCTTTCTCGCTTTGATTTTTTCACTGGCCACGAGTGGCGCCATTACCGAGTGTTTCTAAACTTAGGTAAGGAGGGCGAGGGCATGCGCAGTCAAACTTGTTCATTTAAAAGCAGTAAAGGCTGGTGTTGCGATCAGCCAGCCGGACAGTCCGGGCTATGCTATTGGCATGATCCGGACATTGATAAGTGTGGTCATGACGTAAAAGCAGACGTGGAAAAATGGGCGGCATCAGGAAAACCGCTTGATGGCTTTCAACTTGCCCGAACCGACCTAACAGACATTGATTTAGTGAACCGAGGAAGTCGCGAAGGCTACTCGTGCCAAGGCGCGGATTTTTATCGAGCGAACATGGCTGAAGCGCATTGCTTTGGATTGGATTTACGCGGCGCCTCATTAATGAAAGCCAACTTGCTACGCGCGAATTTAAACTGTGCGCGGCTAGATGGCAGCAACTTGTTAGGCGCAGATCTGGCTCGTGCAGGCCTTGAGAATGTGGACTGGGGAAAAGAGCTCAAGCAAGAACGACTGGCCTACAAAGAGCGTGATCCGGCAAGGCGAAAATCGCTATTTCAAGAGTCCGAAGAAGTCTGCCGAAACGTGCGTAAACAATGCGAAAAGCAGGGGTTATTTGAAGTCGCTGGGTATTTTTTTAAAAAAGAGATGCGGTTTCGGCGCTACCAAATGCCCAAGTTGAGTTTTCGACGTTGGCTTTCCAAGATTGTCGATCTCTTTTGCGGCTATGGTGAAGACCCACTGCGCGTGGTGGTATTTTCTGTTCTGGTGATTGTATCGTGTGCGCTGGCGTATTTTGCCCTTGGCACCACACAAAGCAATCCCATCTATCCAGATGTGACTGGCTGGCAGAGATACTTTTATGAATTGTTGAACGCCGTATATTTTAGTGTTGTCACCTTTACCACCCTCGGTTACGGTGATATATCGCCGCACGGCGTGGCGCGTTTTATTGCCGCCTTTGAAGCGTTTCTTGGCAGCTTTACGATGGCGCTATTTGTTGTCGTATTTGTCAAAAAGATGACGAGATAAAAGCGCGGTGGTGTGTACTATATAGAAATATGTTGATTAGGATAAAAGCGCGCCTCGGCGAAGCGCGCTTAGTTACTTTATAGAAGTCCACTAATTGATTGTACTAAGCCTTGCTTCAACACAGGCTCAGCCTCAGCAAACTCTAGGTTAACTTTATTGGCAGTGGAAAGAACACGTGTTTGATATCGTTTCCATTGTGTTTCTTGGGTTGATGTTACGACCTTCTTACTGTTCGTGCCTTGCGCGAGTTGAGAGTCAAGCGCTTCAGTCACAACGACACCCGCAGAGGCGCGCTCTGAGATTTGTAGGTCGGTAATCATTGAATAATAAACGTCCTCAACCAACGCATCAGCAACCAAGCCAATGGCCGCACCTGCGAGAGATGTTGCACCTCGGCCTGAACCGCCGCCAAATTGAGCACCAACAAGGGCGCCACCAACGGCGCTTCCAAAGCCCTGAGATAGGAAGTTTTCGCTATCACGCAGATCCGATTTACCGACTTGCAGAATATTCGCTTGGATCATGTAGTGAGCTTTATCTGGATTGTCGAGGACTTTATATCCGCGGCTTTCAATATTCGCTTTAATATCAGACTTAATATCGAGATTAGGCTTATCGGAAGTATTGCGAATTTGTAAGAACACGGTGCGTTTTGAAGGAGCCACTGGGTCTAAAAAGACGGTGTTACTCATTTTGGTTTGCACATCAAGGTTACGTTTTTTAACGAGAGTATTGGTGGCTGAGCAGCCCGTTAACATTAACGCCAAGGACATAAATGCAACAACAAAAATGCTTTTTTTCATGGTGGGATATAACATGTGTATTAAAAGGGAGGCTAAGTTAATCAACTTAATAGTCAAATTGGAATGCTGTTATCACGTTCATTCTCCCTTTTTTGATCTAGGTCTCCATTTATGACATTTTCATGACATGTAAATCTTACTTTTGCGCTAGGTCATGAATGCTCGGGATAAAAAAAAGACGCCCGTGGGCGCCTTTTATCACATCATTATTCGCTGAGGAATTAGATGCGGATGAAGTCCATGTGTTCAACTTTTGGCTTGAACGGGTGACGTTGGATGTCTTGTGGCTTCACTTTAACTTCTTGGCCATCGATAACCAGGATGATGCCTTCGTAGAACTCAGGCTTGTCCATTTGGTTAACAACAACTGGGTGGTCAAGTGCGATAGATACAGGCTCTTGGTTACCACCGTAAACGATAGCAGGGAATTTCTTCTGATGACGCAGGCGGCGGCTCGCACCTTTACCTTTCTCTGCGCGTACTTCAGCTTCGAATTTCATCATAATCAATAACTCTCTTTTAGAGTGAAAATACAGTACTGAGCGTAGCGACCTAACTCAATACCCAAAAACGAGCGCGGATAGTAGCACTGCTTGGGGGGTAAAACAAGCCATAACGCGCAGGATGGCGCAATCGCGTGCGTTAGAGGTCGGCGTCGGCGAATTGTTGACCGCGACTTTGGGCAAGCAGTGCATCAAGGCGATCTTGAGAAAGAAAGTCATCAACATCAAAAATCTTTTGGCGTAAGTGCCAAAAACGTCCTTGCTTGCGTGCGACGATAAAGTCCGGTGCCCGAAACCTGTGTTGTGCCGCTGCAATTTTGGTTGCGGCCGTATCGGTAAAGGGACGGTGTCTATCGACCAAATGAGGGCGGACAAAGCGTGCTAGCACATCCTGCTTTTGTTTCTTAGTGGCAAGCGGCCATATTTCATGAAGATCTGTTCCCTCACTGGTGTGATAGGTCACTTTCAACTGTGGTTTTTGATAACGGTTTTTTCCTGCAGTGAGTGACAGATCCACACAGGCCATCACCAGTGCGTCTTTGAGTTTAAGTGCTTCACGGAGCTTTTTGTCCGGATCGACCAATGGCTTGTCACATTGATGACAGCGCCGCGCGGCGATATCGTTATCGGCACCGCATTCATCGCAGAATTTGGCGCGAAAACGGTAACCACATATTTCGCGTTCACCGTCGTCGTCTTCAAAGTACCCTTGGCATTGACGGCCATAATGCTCAATCAAAAAGCCATTGTCGTCGAGTTTCCCCCAAAAGCTGTTATTAAATCCACACGCAGGACAAGGGACGGTAACGAGTTCACTGTCGCTGTCTGGTTTTGGCATGCCGATTTCGGGTTGATACAAGTCGTAGACGTTACCGGCATAATCGAGGATTAAACAGTCTTTTTTCCCGGGCGAAAGGCGCAAGCCACGGCCAGCAATTTGTTGATACAAACTCACTGATTCGGTTGGACGTAAAATGGCAATCAAATCGACGTGAGGGGCATCAAACCCCGTGGTTAGAACAGAGACATTGACCAAGTATTTGAGCTGTTTTTGCTTAAAGGCTTGGATCAGTGCATCGCGTTCAGGGCCGGGTGTATCACCAATAATCAAGGCGGATTCTTGTGGCGGCAGTAGCGCGAGCACTTCCTTCGCGTGGCTGACGGTTGCGGCAAAAATCATGACGCCCTGACGCTGCTTGGCATAGGACATTACTTGCTCAATGATTTGCGGCGTCGCGCGTGGTGTATTGGCCACGACCTTCTCTAGATCGGCTTCACGATAGTAACCGTTGGCGGTGCGAGAGACTTGCGAAAAGTCGTAACTGAGAAGGGGTGCATCCAGCACATGAGCGGGGGTTAAAAATCCTTCATCGAGCAAATGGCTAATCGGCAGCTCGAAGACACAGTCACGAAAAAAGCGCGTTTCAGTGGTGCGGACTTTTCCGCTGGTGTGATACTGATAAATCCAGCCTTGGCCCAGTCGATAGGGGGTTGCGGTGAGTCCCAACACTTTTAATCCGGCATTCACGTTTTGTAAATGGCTAATCACACGGCGATAACTGCTATCTTGATTGTCAGGCACGCGGTGGCACTCGTCGATAACTAGCAGCGAAAACTGATCCGCGAATGCTTCCAAGTTGCGTACCACCGATTGTACCGAGGCAAACACCACTTTTTCGTGTGATTCTTTGCGTCCCAGCCCTGCGGAGAAGATGCCTCCGGTTAGCCCATATCCTTCATACTTAGCATGATTTTGTTCCACGAGCTCTTTCACATGGGCGAGTACGAGAACGCGCCCTTTCGCGATGCGAGCAAGCTCTGCGATCACCAAGCTTTTGCCAGCACCGGTGGGGAGTACGGCGACGGCAGGTGTGCTGTGACGACGAAAATAATGAAGCACACCTTTGACGGCGTCAGACTGATACGGACGAAGGGTATACATAATAATCAGTAATCAACGTTACTCTCAGTGTGTGGGGAAACCACCAAAAGCGTTGGCGGTTTTCGGGATTGGCGATAAATGTGTTCCACAAAAAACGGCCCTTTTGAGGCCGTTTAATTTTACTGACTTATGGAGCGAGGTACAGGACTTTACAGGCGCTTTGACATAATGCAATGCTGACGGCGAGGTTGGTAATCAAATTGCTCATAAAACAAGCGGGCACCTTTGTTACCAATGTTGACCTCGAGGATCACCGCGACACAGTCATGCTGCTTGGCGGTTGCTTCAACTAAGGGGATCACTTGGGAACCGACACCTTGGCGCCGCCAGTTTTGTGCGATAAAAAACTGAYCAATCACGCCCACGCTGCCACCATTTTCAACGCTAAAGCTGTACACCAAGACCAAGTAGCCAATGGTCTCGCACTCGCCATTATGCTCAACATCAATCAGAAATACAGCCCCACGCTCTGGATGTGAGAGTAGCGTTTTAAACGCCGTTTCTACAGGCTCGCGATCGAAGGGAAGCGCTTCATGCTCGTGCTGCGCGCGCGACATGGCGATTAGCGTTTCAAAAGCATTAGCGTCCGGCTGGCGAAGAGAAACAATCATAGTGTTACCTTATTTATCACTGATTAGTCGAGAGACGCCAGTATCATACCCAGTCATTGAATAGGCTCAATCGCCACAACGTGTTGCATTGGCACGATGTGACGGACTCGTCGTCTCGATAAAAAGCCTGCGTGAGGCCTTGCATCTAATTTGTGGATTGGCGATAGCATGAGACAAGTTTATGTCACGGCCGTTCAGTATGCAGGTCAATCCATTGAAACTTGATCTGTGTCTTACTGCCTATGTGACGTATAATCGCCGCAAATACAGGTGTAACGAGCAGTCACATGCGATTAGATAAGTTTTTATGTGAGACCTTAGGGGTGACGCGAAAGCAAGCCGCACGCGTTCTGAAAAGTGAAGTGATTACCGTCAACGGTGAGGTAATCAAATCTGGCGCCGTTAAAATCAGCGACGATGCTGAGGTTGAGTTTGAAGGCCAGCGACTGATGCTGTCTGGGCCGCGTTACTTTATGATGCACAAACCCGCGGGTGTGGTGTGTTCCCATGAAGATGCGTTTAACCCCACGGTATTTGTGCTTTTAGAAGAAGTGAATGCGGAAAAACTGCATATCGCTGGCCGATTAGACGCTGACACAACAGGCTTGTTGTTGTTAACCGACGATGGGCAGTGGTCACACCGTATCACTTCACCCAAGCATAAATGCGATAAAACCTATCGTGTATGGCTAGCGGATCCACTTGCCGATGATGTCGCCGCTCAGTTTGAGCAGGGTGTTATGTTACGCGGTGAAAAAGAAGAGACCTTACCAGCGACGCTCGAAAAAGTGGATGAGTGCGAGGTGCTGCTGACTATTCAAGAAGGGAAGTACCATCAGGTGAAGCGCATGTTTGCTGCGGTGGGTAACCGTGTTGAGGCATTGCACCGTGAGTCTGTTGGGCCGTTATGCTTGGACGAATCCCTTGAGCCGGGCGAATATCGTCCATTGACCGCTGATGAAGTGGCCATGTTTATCAAATAAAAGCACGCCCTAGGCATTCCGTTATCCGCTCAGTGATGAAAAATGGGGTGTCTTTTTTAGGAGTCTGTCAGTCAGGCTCCTTTATATTTCCGCCGAAGACTGTTTTTTTGTTGCGAGAGAGACAATCTGCGCCCAGATTTCATGCTGGGTGTCGTTGCTTATTGCGCTATGCAATAACAACAAAAAGAAAGACATTCTTTCCCGCACAGAAACAATAAACTGTTACAATTCGATCTACCTCACGTTATTTCCTGTTGCTCTGTCTTTCACGTTAAGGAGTGTTATGTCGCAATCATCGGCTGTCACGGCGTCACCGACACAACTCAGTTGGCTTTTGATTATCATTTTGGGCGCGATCGCGGCGCTGACACCTCTTGCCATCGATATGTACTTGCCTGCGATGCCAGCCATCGCTGGCGATTTGGGGGCACCCAATAGTGCAGTGAAGTCGACCCTAGTGGCATATACGGCCGGATTTGCGATTGGCCAGCTCTTTCACGGACCAATCTCCGACAGCTATGGACGCAAGCCGGTAATGCTTGGCGGGGTGATGCTGTTTTTTATCTGCGCTGTCGTCAGTGCGCTCGCCGAAGACATCAACGTATTGATGCTGGCTCGCTCTACCCAAGGCTTTGCTGGAGCCGCGGCCGCCGTGATCATTCAAGCCTTGGTGCGTGATATGTTCGAGCGTGAAGAGTTTGCACGCACCATGTCATTTATCACCTTGGTGATGACCATTGCACCGCTTGCTGCTCCCATGATTGGCGGCTATTTGCTGACGTGGTTCGATTGGCGTGCGATTTTTTGGGTATTGGCCGGCTGGGCGTGTTTTGTGATGGTCTGTATTGTGGTGAAAATTCCCGAGACCTTGCCCCAAAATCATCGTCCGCCGCTGCGTATCGGTGCTTCGCTGCGTAACTATGCGCGTATGCTGAAAACGCCGTTTGCGGTCGGTATGATCTTTTGCTCTGGCTTCTCTTTTGCTGGCATGTTCTCGTTTCTTACCGCCGGCTCGTTTGTCTATATCGACTATTACGGCGTCAGTGCCAAGGCATTTGGTTATCTGTTTGGCCTTAACATTGTTTGCTTGATCATCATGACCTTTTTGAATGGTCGGCTGGTGCGCAAAATGGGCTCTCACTGGATGTTGCGTTTCGGCTTGGCGATTCAGCTGGTTGCCGGTATCGCGATTGCAGTCTGTCAGTGGTTAGACCTTGGTCTTTGGGGAACCGTGATCCCCGTGATGACTTACGTCGGTGTGATTTCGACTATCGGCAGTAACAGCATGGCTTGTTTACTGTCTTGTTATCCCCAAATGGCCGGTACCGCATCGTCGCTGGCAGGGACGATGCGCTTTGGTATTGGCTCGTTAGTCGGGGCTGGGGTAGCGGTCGTCTCTGATGGCACGCCGTGGGGGATGATTGGCGCTATCGCGATTTGTGCGATACTCTCTGCCGCTTTCTATTGGTTACTCGCGCGAAAAGAACCATGAGTTACGTGACCCATATCCAGACGGTAGTGAATACCGCGTTTGCAGACATTGAAGCCGCTATTGCGGCGCGAAAACTCGTTGATGCTCCCGCTGCTCGAGAAGCGTTTTTAGGACGTTGGGTGGCACAAGCGGCCAAAAAACAGCGCTTCCATCACAGTGTGAAAGCCGATCTACAACGTTGGGTGCAGCGTGCCCGTAGTGCGGGCACCAAAGCGGCGTTAGAAGCGGAATTTCGTCAAATTCAATCGGTTTACCAAGCTTGGTTCCCGGTGAGTGCGCCGGCTAACGCCGTGATGCACACCCAGCTATGTCAGCTAATCGATGCGGCAAAAGCGGCGCAGTGGATGGTGCATACTGACGCTACCATTGACCGCAAAGTAAGAGTGATCTCTGACGGGCAGCATTCATTGGCAGTGTGTCCCGATGCGACTCAAGCGGCTTTTGACTCAGAGGGCGTACTGGTTAAGCCGTTAAGTGTGTACGTGCGTGGCCCAGAAAACACCTTTATTGGTTGGGCACATCAAGCAGGATTAGCACCGACGAAAGTGACTGCCTATAAGTCAATCGTGAAATACCATGCCGAGTATCTCATTTGGCCACAAAACCAAGCAGATAGTTTGATGGTGATGCCCGTACCGACAACCCAAAAATAATCGATATAAACCGCCAGTTGGCGGTTTTTTCTTCATATAAAGGCAAGTACACTAAGGCCATTCTCGTTGTTGCGTGGAGTCGCCTGTGTCTGCCTTGTCTCGTCCTTTCTTTGATGCTGTTTTTCTCAAGCGTTTACTGTTAATTGCGATTCCCATTGCGCTGCAAACCATGATGTTTTCCAGCCGCAGCTTGGTGGATATTTTAATGGTGGGGCAGTTGAGTGAAGCCGATGTCGCGGCGATTGGCATCGCCGGGAAAGCGATGTTTGTCTCAACGTTATTGATTTTTGGCGCGATGACGGGTGGATCCATGCTGGTTGCCCAGTATTGGGGCGCAGGTAATATGCAGGGCTTTCGCGAGAAAATTGCACTCACGGTAACCTTGACCAATGCCACCGCCGCACTCAGTGCACTCATTTTTTGGCTCTACGCAGATTCGATTATTAGTGTTGCCAGTGATAACCCCACTGTGATTGCGTTAGGAAAAGATTATCTGCAAATCGCGGGTCTGTCGCTTTTTTGTCTGGCGAGTGTGTCAGGGTTAGCTGCTGGTTTGCGTGCCATGCACAAGCCAGGGATCAGCACGTTTTTCAGTGGCGTGGGGATCAGCGTTAACATCCTCTTGAACTGGGTGTTTATTTTCGGTCACTGGGGGGCGCCTCAAATGGGCTCCAAGGGTGCCGCAGTCGCGACCGTATTGAGTGGCATTGTAGAAATGCTGGCTTTATACCTGTACTTGTACCAGCGCCAACATCTTGTTGCTTTTTCGCGCGCGGAATGGGTCTCATCCCTGACACTGAAAGCCGTCAAGCGCTTCTTGGCATTGTCCTTGCCCACCGCCTTTAATTTTTTAATGTGGTCGTCAGGATTGTTCGTTTATCACGCGATTATTGGTCATGTGAATGAGGCCGGACTTGCCGCCATCGCGGTCATCACGCCGGTTGAATCCTTATCTTTATCGTTTTTGATCGGCACGGCTAATGCTGCCGCCGTGTTGGTGGGGAATAATCTCGGCGCCAAGCAAACCGAGACTGCGTACCAACAAGCTTGGCAAGTGGGCGTGTTTAATTTTATTGCCGGTGTGTTTATTGCGCTGGTGATGTTAGCGATTCAACCTTGGGTGCTAGGTTTTTTCCCTGCCTTGACCGGAGAAACGGCGCAAATCACCGCATACTTCTACTGGGCAATGTGCGCGCTTATCGTGGTAAAAACCATTCCGATGGCAATGATCGTCGGGGTGTTGCGTGCGGGTGGTGACGTGCGTTACTGCTTAGGGCAAGATTTTGTTGCCCAGTGGTTGATCGGTATTCCTGTGGTGCTGGCATCCGCGGTGGTGTTTGAGTGGCCGGTTTATTGGGTTTATGCCTTATTGGCGACCGAAGAGCTGGTAAAGTGGGTCGGCTCGCTCATCCGTGTTAAATCCGGTGTATGGCTGAACAATTTGGTTAGCGACAGCAATTGATTTTGTTATCAAATAATAATGGGAAGCTGCCCACAGTTTTTAGCCCTTTTCTCAGCGTGTTAATTGGGGTACATTGCGAATTCGTTCAGACAGTGTGACTTACTTCTCGTTTATCGCTGCTTTTATGACGTTAAAGGGTACGAATTGGCATGTTAGCAATTAAGGCGCTGTGTAAGGGCTATCAGGATGGAAGTGATTTTCATCCCGTGCTGCAAGGTGCCGCTTTGTCTGTTTCTCCCACCCATCAATTGGCCTTGATGGGGGAAAGTGGGTCGGGCAAAAGCACGCTACTTAATCTGATTGCCGGCTTGGACAAAGCCGACAGCGGTGAAATCTGGTTTGATGATAAACCGCTTCATCAAATGAATGAGCGCGAGCGTACCCAATTTCGTCGCCAGAATGTTGGCTCTATTTTTCAGCAGTTTAACCTACTACCAACCCTGACCATTGCCGACAACATCCGCTTTTGCCGTCAACTTAAAGGCTTGAAAGACGATGCAGCGCTGTGGCGTCAGATTGTCTCCCAACTTGATTTGATGCCGTTGTTGAATCGTTACCCCGAAGAAGCCTCGGGAGGGCAACAACAGCGCACCGCGATTGCTCGCGCGCTATATATGGAACCCAAGCTGTTATTGGCTGATGAACCAACGGGAAGCCTCGATGAGCGTAATGCGGATGCCGTCATGCGGCTACTTACCACATTAACGCGCCAACAAGAAGCGGGCTTGTTGGTGGTTACGCACAGTGAAACTGTTGCCAATTACTTACAAGGTAGCGTCATGCTGCAAGGGGGCGTGCTCAGTGTTCGGGCCCGTCGCTAATGCGTTATGGGGGCATTATCGCCGCCATCCTTTTCAAATTTTACTCGTTTGGCTGGGGCTTACCTTAGGTGTCTCCTTGTTGGTGGGCGTATTATCAATCAACCAACACGCGCAAAAAAGCTACCGAGAAGGGGCCAAGCTATTTAGTAATCCCTATCCGTTTAGCATTCATCATACTCAACGCACGCAGCGCGTACCGCAAGCGTTTTATATCGATTTACGTCGGGCGGGATTTACCCAATGTGTGCCGATCGAGCGTTTACAAGTTGTGACGCCGTCACTTGATGATCTCAACCTGATGGGCGTCGATACGATCGCGATGTTACCGATGCTCAGCGAAGGTGATGGCGGTGAGGGCATTTCTCCCGTCGATGCGATGTCTCCACCTTATCCCGTTTACGTTGGGGAAGCGATGGCGTCGCACAAGGGTTGGCAATCGGGACAAATGATCCCCTTGCTAGATTATCCGGCGATTGGCCCGTTGCGTATTGTCGATAACGATGCGCTTAGTATGGGCACCTACTTAGTAGCGGATATGGCGCTATTACGCGCCTTGGCTCCTCATGCCGGCATTAGTGAAGTCTTGTGTGGCACACTGAGTCAGGCCGAGCGCGAGCAGATCCGCCAATTATTACCCCCCGCTTTAACACTCGCGAAAACCCAAACTACCCAGTTAGGGCCACTTACCAACGCATTTCACCTCAATTTATTGGCAATGGGATTGCTCGCGTTCGTGGTGGGGTTGTTCATTTTCTATCAAGCCATTTCTCTTTCAATGACGCAGCGTCAGCCACTGGTCGGCGGCTTACGTCAATTAGGCGTAGACGGTCGACAGTTGTCACTGGTGATGGCGATTGAGTTAGTCGGCTGGGTCGTCCTAGGTGTGATCAGCGGGAATGTGCTTGGGTTATTGCTTGCTAAACAACTGCTTCCTGCGGTCGCCACGACATTGTCTGACCTATATGGTGCCGAAGTTGACTTGATCATGCACTGGCAATGGCAGTGGGGGTTGTACAGTGTGTTGTTAGCCTTGCTGGGGGCTGCAATGGCATCGGCTTGGCCACTCATCCGCTTAATAAAAACGCCTTCGGGACGCTTATCGCAGCGGATGACCTTATTACGCGGTACACGTCGAGAGTTTTCGGTACAAGCGGTATTGGCGTTGTTGCTTGCGGTAGCTGCGTGGGGCGTGTCGTATTGGCCTAGCAGCCAGTGGCAAGGCTTTACGTTAATTTCGCTAACCATGCTAAGTGCTGCGTTGGTCTTACCCTATTTGTGTGGCGGCTTATTTCATCTATTGGCGCAATGGCACCAAGGCGCACGTTGGCGTTGGTTTTTTACTGATGCGGCGGCCAGTTTAAGCTATCGCGGTGTGGCGGCAATGGCCTTTATGTTGGCGGTGTCGGCACATATTGGCATGGAAACCATGGTGGGCAGCTTTCGTGCTAGCACCGAAACATGGCTACAGCAGCGGCTGGCGGCGGATGTGTATGTTCGTCCTAGTAATGAGCTATTGCCCCGCATGGAATCTTGGCTGGTTAAGCAAGACAATGTCTCGCAGTTTTGGACAACGTATCGTCGTGAGCTCGATGCACCGCAAGGCCGACTTGAAGTCCTCTCGGTTGGTAATCGTCCCCTCGAGAAACAAGCACTAGCGATCAAGAACGCCCAACCGGATTATTGGTCGCAGCTCCATCAGCAACGAGCCGTATTACTCAGCGAATCGCTGGCCGCAAAATTCGGTGTGGAAGCGGGTGAAATGGTGAATTTACCCGCCCCGATGGGAGAGCGATGGCAAGTCGCGGGTGTCTATTATGATTACGGGAACCCCTACGGTCAGTTAGTGGTATCTGCGCGCGGTGACGTAGGAAATTGGTTAACTGCTGGCAGGCCATCGATGGCGGTTGTCCTCGATCAAGGCGTTGAAAGCGACCTGTTTATTGCGCAGATTCGTCGGACATTCTCACTAAGTAACGGCCAAGTTCAAAACCAAGCCGATATCATGCAGTACGCGATGCGCATTTTCGACCGTACGTTTACGGTGACCGAAAGTCTGTGTGTATTGATGCTGATTGTTGCCATCAGTGGTCTGTTTTTCTCTACGTTGGCCACCGAATTGTCTCGCCAGCGTCAGTACAGTTTGTTGCGTTGTCTAGGGTTGTCGGGGCGCGAGTTGATTGCGCTCGGAGGCGGGCAGTTGGTGATCATCGGGGTTGCCAGCGCTGTGATCGCAATTCCGTTAGGGCTACTGCTGGCGGGGATGCTAATCCATGTGGTGCTCAAAGCGTCCTTTGGTTGGACGATGACCATGAGCTTTTTCCCGCTCACCTATGCCACCACTATCGGGCTATCAATGCTTGCATTAATGTTGGCTGGTGCTTGGCCCGTCTATCGCATGATGAAGCGTACTGCAGCCGTCTCTTTGCGTGACGCGCAGTAACGGCAGGAGTTAGTGGGATGAAAGTAAGTCGCAAACTGTTTGGCTCCATGCTGGTGATGATGTTAGCCATCGCGCTGGGGAGTCTGATTTGGTGGGGGCGTCAGCCTGCGCCCCAAAGCAGCGCATCGACAGGCTTTGATGTGTTTGCCCAGCAGTCTGGTTTTCAAGCCGTGACCCCCGATTATCACCCGGAATATCCGAAAGATATGGCGGCCCATCCTGGCTTTGCCACTGAATGGTGGTATTTAACCGCCACACTTGAAGATAGCCAAGGCCAAGCCTACGGCGTGCAATGGACCCTGTTTCGCCGCGCGATTCGACCCGAGCAGGCGCTTGGCTGGGCTAGCCCACAACTCTATATGGCACATGTCGCGATAACACGCGCAGATCAGCAGTGGGAATCAGAACGGTTTGCCCGCGGAGGCATTGGTCAAGCCGGCGTGACGTTGTCACCATTTCAGGCGTGGTTGGATGATTGGCAATGGCAAGGTCAAGCCGATCCTTTTCCGGCTACAGTTGAAGCACAATTTGAGGCACAGAATACTGAGGTGGGCTTTGCTCTGCAGGTTGAAGACAGTGGTCTGAGAGTGAAGCAGGGCGAACAGGGGTATAGCATTCGTCATGAAAGTGCGCCGTCGGCCTCTTATTATTTCTCGGTGCCCCAATTACGCATTACAGGCTCCTTGACGCTCGACGGCAAGTCTTTTTCTGTGACAGGGAGAGGGTGGTTTGATAAAGAATGGTCGAGCGGTGCCATGGCCGACGACCAATCCGGATGGGATTGGTTTGGTTTGAATCTAGACGATGGGCGCGCGCTGATGGTGACTCAAATCCGCGGCCCAAAGCCCTTTGTATTTGGCTCTTTGACTTCGGCCGATGGCAAGGTGCGATCACTTGATAAACATGCAATACGCATGGTGCCGGTCAACCACGCCACACTTTCCGATAAACGTACACTGCCAGTGGGTTGGCAAATACGTGTTCCCGATGAAGGGATCAACGTGACCACGCAGCCTCTAAACCCAGATAGCTGGATGGCGTTAAGCATCCCATATTGGGAGGGACCCGTGCGTGTCGAAGGGAGCGTGAGCGGCCGTGGCTTTATGGAAGCCACGGGTTACTGATCATAATTAGCTTAAACCGACCCAAGCCTGAGTTTGATGCGGGCGCCAAATCGGTTGACGATCGACGGTGATCACACCGGGTTGGTTGTCGCCTTCGGCGGCTGAAATAGCGAGGCTTAACGCGGCATCGCTAATCGCATCAAATTGCTGTGGAAGCGACTGCACCCCAAAAGGTAAAAAGTCCAAGATGCGACTGTCCCCGAATGTGGCAAAGTATAAGGCGGTCGGCGCAATGCCTGTTTGCCGGATAGCATCCAATACGCCCTCACATAGGGTGAATGAGGTGGTAAGCAAGGCATCGGGTAAATCGCCAGCGTTTATCCATTCAGTCATTAACCGTTGACCTTCGCTGCGGCTAAAGGCGTTGCCATAGCGCACTTGTCCATCCACATTGCCGACCTCCAATGCGTTACGAAAGCCTTTTTCACGCTCTTGCGAGATGGCTAAAGAGGGGACGGCACCAATCAATCCTGCCTGATATACATCGCTAGGCGCAATAAGTGTCTCGGTTAATTGATACGCACCTTTGGCATCATCACTCAATACATTGGCGAACTGGGTCGCGTCTAGTTGTCGGTCGATAGCCACCACAGGTGTGCCTTTTCGCTGCACATCAGGATAAAAAGCATTATCCGCTGGCAGACACGAGGCGACGATCAACGCGTCAATCTTTCGAGAAATCAATGTAGTGGCAAGGGTTTGCTCGCGCTGAGGATCATCATCCGAGCCGGTGATAATCACTTGGTAGCCTTGATCATGGGCTTTGCGCTCTAGCAATTTGGCCAAGAGGGCATAACTGCTGTTGGCAAGATCAGGAACCACCAATCCGAGGGTACGTGTTGTTCCTGCCCGTAGCGCAGTTGCGGCACGGTTGGGTTGATAGTTATGTTGGTCAACAACCGCCATCACCCGTTCTCGGGTCTTAGCGCTGATCCGATAACGATCGGCTTTTCCGTTAATCACGTAGCTGGCCGTGGTGCGTGACACGCCGGCAAGGCGTGCTATCTCATCGAGCTTCATAGAAAGGATCCCGTATCAGGCCAATCGTTATTGATGGCTTTGTGAATGCGATCAAAGTTTGCACACATCCGATCAAGATTATGTTTGCATTATAAGCTAAAACGATTCAGCCTTAAAGCTGAAAGGTTTCAGCTGTTCTGTATGACACTACTTTTGTCACATATTTTCCAAAGACAGGACGGCAAAGAGTGAGACCGGATTCAACGTTGCGATAAATAGACCCAAAGACAACACCTTTGAGGTCTGACTGTAACCAAAAGCTGAAACGATTCAGCTTGGCGTGAGTTGAGTGATACGAACCATCTCGCGCCTTCAAGGATTGAACAGAATGTGAGTCGATGATGCAGGCATCCGTCTGGCTCACCTTCTACGATTTACCATGCAGTTGCTGCGATGCGGTGATTGTAATGAGCCCAATATATTGCGTGCGCAAGGCGCACAAACGAAGAGGATTAACCTCATGCTCGCACTAACAGCACAAGATATCTATTTACAGCAGTCTGCCGCCTCGAAAGAAGAGGCGATCAAAGCTATGGCCACGCGACTGATTGACAAAGGATTGGTCGCGCCCGGTTATCAAGCGGGTATGTTGGCGCGAGAAGCGCAAACGAGCACCTATTTAGGCAATGGTATCGCGATCCCGCATGGCACCACAGACACCCGTGATCAAGTAAAACAAACGGGTGTGCAAGTGTGTCACTTCCCACAGGGCGTAGACTGGGGAGACGGTGAAACAGCCTATCTTGCCATCGGTATTGCGGCGAAGTCAGATGAGCACCTGACAATCCTACGCCAATTGACCCACGTGTTATCACAAGACGGCATTGAAGCGCAGTTGAAACATATTGAGAGCGCAGACGCTATATTGGCACTCCTCAATGGCGATACGAAGAAAAGTAATCAGGGTTTTACGTTTACCTCAGATATGATTTTAAGTGGTTTCCCAGCGCGAGATATCACCACACTGCAAGCAGCCGGCGCGGGACTTTTGAAAAATAAAGGATGCCTAGATACCTCAGGAGTTGGTCATCTGATTGCCGCAGTGCCTGTTCATTTGGGTGAGGGGCATTGGGTGTTAGGTATTGCAAATGGCGTGTCTCACACTGGGGTGTCGCTTGTCATGCCTTCTGAGCCATTGAATATCGGTGAGCATGTCGCCCATGCTTTATGGTGTTTTGCGGCCAATAATGACGCGCACATAGCCCTGCTTGCCAAGCTGACCCAACTCAAAGCAGAGGGTAAATTGAACAGCCTTATCAACCAATCACCTGACGCGCTTGTGTCGGCGGTCATGCATTCGGATGCCGCTGACATAGAGACTGTGCAGCCACCAGCACCCGCGGCGAATATTGAGGGTGAATCGGGACTATTTACCATTACCAATGCACATGGCCTGCATGCGCGACCCGGCGCCATGCTGGTGAACACCGCCAAAAAATTTAGCGCGGATATTCAAGTGGCCAATGCTTCCACCCAATCGACTGCCGTCAACGCGAAGAGCTTGATGAAAGTCATTGCTCTAGGAGTAAAACATGGCCATCAGCTTCAGTTTACCGCCCAAGGGAGTGATGCGCAGGAGGCGATAGCCGCCTTGGGTGAAGCTATTCGTCAAGGCTTAGGAGAACACGCATGAGTGCAATCTTAACCGTGACCTTTAATCCTGCTCTCGATATGACGGGGGCGCTTGGTATCTTGCAAGCTGGCGATGTCAACTTAGTGCAAAAGTACAACCTGCATCCTGCAGGGAAAGGGGTGAATGTGGCGCGGGTGTTGGCTGATTTGGGCGCTAAAGTGACGGTATCTGGCTTTTTGGGTGAGGAAAATCAAGACCCTTTTGCGCACTTATTTGTTGAGCATGGCATTTGTGATCGCTTTTTACGCGTACCGGGCGTGAGTCGAACAAATGTCAAACTGGTAGAAAAAGACGGTCGTGTCACGGATCTCAACTTCCCGGGAATGGCAGTGGAAGGGCGCGATATTGAGGCGCTCACGCATACCTTATTGGAATTAGCTGATGGGCATGACTGGATTGTACTGGCAGGTAGCTTACCGCCAGGCGTCAATGCTGATCAGCTCAGTGACTGGGTTCAGGCTCTCACCGAGGCCGGTAAGCAGGTGATTGTCGATACTAGTCAGCATGCTCTGCGTGCTGCGGTGTCCGCCAAGCCTTGGCTTGTGAAACCCAATGAAGCTGAGCTTGCTCAGTGCTTGAACGCGCCAATCAGTAATGAACTCGATACCTTATTGGCACGTGGTGAACAACTATTCCAACAAGGGATTGCCAATGTGGTGATTTCTCGTGGTGTAGATGGTGTGCTGTGGCGCAACCATCAAGGTTGGCTGCAGGCCGTCGCACCTGCGCAAGAGGTCGTCAGTACCGTTGGTGCGGGAGATTCACTGGTTGCTGGTTTGGTATGGGGATGCCAAGCCGGTGAAGAAAAAGCGACGGTACTTCGTCGAGCGGTCGCGCTATCTGCGCTGGCGGTCACCCAAGTGGGTGTCGGTGTCTCTGATATCGACCGCGTTTATCAAATGATAGAAAAAATTAGCGTGTCACCGGTCACTGTGTCCGCACACGCCGAATAAACAATCCAAGAGTGGGGTAAAAGGTATGAAACTGGTCATTGTGACGGCGTGCCCAAGTGGCGTCGCGAACACAGTTATCGCAGCAGGATTGCTTGAAAAAGCAGTCGGTGAGCGAGGCTGGCAAGCAACCATCGAATGTCAATCAAGCATTAAGGCGTCAACACCGGTCTCGTCTGAGGCGATTGCCGACGCGGAGCGTATTCTGCTCGTCGGTTCACCGGCGCAGACGGCACGTTTTAACGGTAAGCCGGTTTATCAGGCATCATTAAGTGATGTGATGGACAATGCGCAAGCGGTTCTTGATACGGTGGCATCTCACGCTGAGATTTATCAAGCGTCAGAGGAGCCTGAGGCGGACCAATCCATGCGTATTGTCGGCATTACCGCATGTCCGACCGGGGTTGCGCACACGTTTATGGCGGCTGAGGCGATTGAAGAAGCAGCCAAAGCGAAAGGCTACAGCGTTAAAATTGAAACGCGGGGCTCGGTGGGGGCAAAAAATGCGCTGACCGATCAAGAAATCGCTGATGCGGATGTGGTGTTTATTGCCGCAGACATTGAGGTTGATTTAAGTCGCTTTGATGGCAAGCGATTATATCGAACCAGCACAGGCGTCGCGTTGAAAAAAGCCGCTCAAAGCCTTGATGATGCGGTCGCCAATTCGGAGGTCTACCACGCAGCCAAAAAACACACCAGTGGACAAGCGAATGCCAGTCAAGGTGAGCGAACAGGGGTGTATAAACACTTGATGACTGGGGTATCGCACATGTTGCCACTCGTGGTCGCGGGCGGCTTGGCCATTGCACTGTCATTTGTGTTCGGCATTGAAGCATTTAAAGAAGAAGGCACATTGGCTGCTGCATTAATGCAAATTGGCGGTGGCAGTGCGTTTGCCCTGATGGTGCCTGTCCTCGCCGGTTTTATTGCCTTTTCTATCGCGGATCGGCCCGGTCTTGCTCCCGGCCTTATTGGCGGTATGCTCGCAGCCTCAACAGGCGCAGGGTTTCTTGGCGGGATTCTGGCGGGCTTTATCGCCGGTTACAGTGCCAAATTTGTCGCTGATAAAGTGCAACTGCCTGCAACCATGGAAGCCCTCAAACCCATTTTAGTGATCCCATTGGTGGCAAGCTTATTCACGGGCTTAGTCATGATCTACGTGGTGGGTGGTCCTGTTTCGGTAGCGATGGATAGCTTAACCACCTTCTTGCAAGGCATGAACTCAACCAACGCAGTGATCTTGGGTGTACTGCTGGGTGCGATGATGTGCTTCGACTTGGGTGGTCCAGTGAACAAAGCCGCATACACCTTTGGTGTGGGTTTGATCGACAGTGGCACCTACATGCCAATGGCAGCGATCATGGCCGCAGGTATGGTGCCGGCCCTGGGGATGGGACTGGCAACATTTCTGGCGAAACGTAAATTCAACGATGCCGAGCAAGAAGCGGGTAAAGCCTCGTTTGTGCTGGGGCTGTGCTTTATCTCTGAGGGGGCGATCCCTTTCGCGGCCAAAGACCCAATGCGAGTTATTCCGGCGTGTATTGCTGGGGGCGCGCTGACTGGAGCCATTTCGATGCTGATTGGCGCGAAGCTAATGGCGCCCCACGGTGGATTATTTGTACTGCTTATCCCCAATGCAATCACCCCCGTGTTTATGTACTTGGCTGCCATCGCCGCCGGTACGTTAGTCACAGGGATTGTTTACGCGTTGATCAAATCTGTCAGTCAGCCATCGCCGCTGACAGCTGCGAAGCAGTCATAGTTTGCTCTTTGCTTAGCAAAAAGGCCCATTCGGGCCTTTTTTTATGCTCTACACCTGATTACAGGCTTGCGGGCTCTGGGACCAATGGATAGCGAACGCCCATCATTTTCTCCATGCAATGAACCACTTGGCAGCTATAGCCAAATTCATTGTCGTACCAGATATACAGGACGCAACGGTTTCCATCCGCGATAGTTGCTTGGCTATCAACCACGCCTGCAAAGCGAGAGCCGATCAGATCGCTGGAAACCAACTCAGTAGATTGGGTAAAGTCGATTTGGCCGGATAGCGGCGAATACAAGGCAACATCTTGAAGATAAGCATTAATCTCATCTTTGCTTGTTGCGTTATCCAAATTCAAATTGGCAATTGCCATCGAAACGTTTGGCGTAGGGACGCGTACAGAATTCCCCGTGAGCTTACCTTTCAATGCAGGCAACGCTTTCGCGACAGCACTAGCGGCACCGGTCGAGGTGAGCACCATATTTAAGGATGCTGAGCGACCACGGCGATCACCTTTATGATAGTTATCAATCAGGTTTTGGTCGTTGGTGAATGAGTGCACCGTCTCGATATGGCCGCCATCAATGCCAAATTTGTCGTGCATGGCTTTAAGTACTGGCGTGATCGCGTTGGTGGTACAGCTGGCCGCTGAGATAATCGTATCATCGTCGTTGATAACGTTATCGTTGACGCCGAATACCACGTTTTTGATATCGCCTTTGCCCGGCGCGGTGAGCAAGACCTTTTGGGCGCCCTTGCTTTTTAGGTGTTGGCTCAACCCTTCTTCGTCACGCCACATTCCCGTGTTGTCGACCACTAATGCATTGTGAATACCGTATTGGGTATAGTCCACGTCTGCTGGGCTATTGGCGTAGATCACCTGAATAAAGTTGCCATTTGCGATTAACGCACTGCGGTCTTCATCAACGGTGATGCTGCCGTTGAATGGGCCATGAACCGAGTCGCGACGTAATAAGCTGGCACGTTTTTCTAGATCGCCTTCGCGTCCACCACGTACAACAATAGCGCGTAAACGTAACGGATAACCGGGACCGCTTTTCTCAACTAAAAGTCGTGCTAACAAACGACCAATACGGCCAAAACCATATAAAACGACATCTTTAGGCTCAACACTGTTGCCCGTTCCCACTAAATGGCCTAATTGACTGTGGAGAAAATCAGCAATGCCGTCTTGGTTGTCATGTGATTGCCAATAGGTCCAAGCTAATTGGCCGACATCGATTTTGCTCGGCGCGAGATCCATTTCCGCCATCACTTCAATCAAAGGCAAGGTTTGACTGGGTGCTAAGGTGCCTCCGGTGTAACGGCGGGCGACTCGGTGCGCCTTGATAATATCAATGGTACTGGCGTTGATCAGTTGACGGCCAAACAGTTGGATTTCGACCCCTTTTTGGCGATAAAGCTGACTGAGCAGCGGATACATGGTTTCAGAGTGATTTTGGCTGGTTTGCCAATCGAGTAGGTAGTGTTCTGGACTCATGAGTCAACCTTTTTTCACGAATGATAATGGAGTGGGCAGGGTGCCCAGCAGGGTTTTGACTGATCTTTTGCCAGCCTTATGATTTTGTGGCGCAGTCTATACGATGCAGAATTATTCACCTACTAAAAATAACTGACGTATTAAATGAGGGAAACGATTAAAAAATGGCGAGATTTTGATTGAGATTCGTTCTTGCCATGTGATGCTAATCAAATGAAGATTGCGATAGGATGCAAAAAGAAAGTTAATAAATTGAGGTTGCGCAATAATAGGCGTGTTTTATTTTATCATGTAAAATTAGTCACGGGTTCGACAAGGTGAGAGTGAGTCTTCCCAACCACTAACTATGGTGACGTTAATGGTTGGGGTACCCGAGTTTCAAAGGGATAACGATTAGATCCCTAGCTCGTCGAGTAGGTCATTATTGCCGCCACCCGTTCCTTTTTTCTCGGCAGGTTTCTTCTCAAGTTGACGCACGGTTTCTTCTTCCAGAATCGCATCTGGATTAACCTCTTCGCCTTCTTCAAAGTCTTGCAACTGGATGAATTCAGTTCGCTCCATCGCCAGCTCTAGATAGAAGATGTGGTTATTTTCAGTGGTAAAGCTCACTCGACGCGCCTGCGGCTTATCAATGTTGCTGTCCACGGAAACCGTGAGGTTTTTGTTCACTGCCATCATCTTCGGCTGATTCTGAGTGATAGAGGTTTGAATCGAGCGTTTAATTTTCCCTGTGAAGTCACCAATGATTTGGTTCATCAACTCGCCAAGTACGTCGCCGACTTCATCGGCAGTGTGCAAACTCGCAAGCTCTTCAGCGGGGATCCCCATGTGTTGCATATAGTTGTTGTAGATCTCCATTGCCGCAGCAGAGGAGAAGTTGATGACGACAAGGCCAGAGAAGCCGCCATCAAATAAAACAAAGCAGCCTAAATCAGGCTTTAAACTGGTTTTGGCAATTTTCTGTACCATCGCGGCGTGATGAACCGGCGAATTGGTGGCCTTGGTCAACACAGCGGTGGCTGACTGGCAAAGCTTGAGTAATATGTCCTCGGAGGTGACGACCTTGGTTTTTCTCATTATTCACTACCGTAGTTGTTTAAGTGTCTCTTACTCAGTGTGGCACTGGATTGCGCAATTTGTACACTGGTTTTACCGATATCCGGATATGGGATCACGTTATCCCTTGTCATCCGCCGCTGATACCGCTATTCCGACCCGTCCAGAATTTGCGCGATGGCTGCCTCGAGGCGAGGTAGTGCATGGTTGAGTTGGCGAAGCGCCGTATCTAATTCAGCGCTATCTTGTGCGTCCGCCGCTTTTTCTGCCGCTAGGCAATAGTGATACGTTTCTTGCGCCCCGATACTGCCTGCCGCGGATTTTTGTTTGTGTGCGGCGTCTTTTAATGCCGCCCAGTCGTGAAACGGTGGTGTGTGTTGTACAAGCTCATGTAGGCAGGGCAGGCTGCGTGTTTTAAAAACGGCGATGATGTCTTGGTAAGCATCCTGTTGCCCAGCATACAGTCGCGTGATCACGCTGGCGTCTAGGACGAGACGCTCGGCTGTCTGTTCCGCCTCAGGCGTGGTGTGCATATCGTCTGAGACAGGGACGCCTGAGGTGAAAGCGGCAAGCGCATTGTCGTCGTTCAACCACTTTTGTAAGGTCTCATGGAGTGCGTCGAGCTCAATGGGTTTGGTGATGTAATCGTCCATCCCAGCTTGAAAACAGCGGGTGTCTTCACCGCTCAGGGCGTTGGCGGTAATGGCTATGATTGGAATGCGTTGACCGCCTTGCTGTCGTTTTCTTAGTGCCGCGGTGAGATCGTAACCATCCATTTTGGGCATGTGGCAATCGGTGAGCACTAAATCCACCTCATGCTGTTGGTAAACACTGAGGGCATGTTCACCATCTTCTGCCATCAGCACATCGAATCCGAGATAACTAAGCTGCTGGACCAGCACTTGCTGGTTAGTGGGGTTATCTTCGACGACTAAAATTCGACCCCGTCCGGTTTTGAGTGGGGCTGACAGTGATAGCTCGTCACTATATTCGCCGAGCATACTGACATCGGGGCTTTCTAGCCCTAAGCAGACACGAAGACCGTGCACCAGTCGACGATAGGTCAATGGTGAGGCGAACAGTTCTACCACACGCTTATCTTGGTGACGAGTTAAGGAGAGGGTATGTCGCAGTGCAATCACATGGGCGAAAGTATACTGGTGAAGTTGGCTATCATTTAATACCGTTTCTGGGTCTTGGGTGATAATAACGAAGTGGGTGTTATCCGTTTGAGTTGAGCAGGGATGCGCATCAAGCGGTGTGAGCGTTTTATTGTGTGTCACTCGGTGTTTGATATCTAAGTGTTTTAAATAAGCGGTAATGGCGGTGCGTAACGCTCCGGCGGGTAAATCGATAAGTACCCACAGTGGCGCGCTCGATTCTGTGGCAATGGCGGGTTTAGTCTTTTCTGACAGGGGATTGATCGTGTACTCAAGCTCGACACGGAACTGTGTGCCTTTCCCTTCCTCACTGTGCACGCGGATCACGCCGCCAAGCAGGTCAACAATATTTTTACAAATCGCCAGTCCTAGGCCGGAACCACCATACTCGCGTGTGGTAGATGATTCAGCCTGATTGAATGGCTGAAAAATGGTTTCGAGCTTCTCTTGGCTAATACCAATTCCATTATCGGTGATTTCGATATCGAGCTTGGTTTTATCCGGCGAAGAGGCAGGCTGAGGCATGATCCAAACATCGACTTTCCCGGTCTGGGTCGACTTTCCGCCGGAAAACTTCACCGCATTACCAACCAAGTTATACAGCACTTGTTTAAGACGGTTGGGGTCTCCAATCAGCTGATCAGGAAGGCGCGGATCAATAAACAATGACAGTGTAACGTTACGCTTGTTGGCATGGTGACTCACCGTGTCCATGACTTGCTCGACTGTCTCCGAGAGTGAAAAGGTGACCCGTTCAAATTGGAGCTTGCCCGCCTCCGTGCGAGAAAAATCAAGAATATCGTTAATAATCGACAACAGCGATAATGCTGATTCTCGCACCGTTGCAATCAGACTATGTTGCGACGGTGAGAGCGGTGAGCGGCGTAACATATCAATCATGCCGATGACGCCATTCATTGGCGTACGAATTTCATGGCTCATGGTGGCGAGAAATTGAGCCTTCGCACGCGAGGCACTTTCTGCGCGCTCTTTTTCTCGCATCAGCTGTTCTCGTGCTTGGTTGCGAGAGATGATATGCGCACGGAATATCACTAAACCATGCGCGATTTTACCAACCTCATCGGTGCGTTCTTGGTAGTCACTGAGCGGGGGCGTCATATCGCCTTTCACCAAGCTTTGCATGGTATCGGCCAGGTTGACGATAGGTTGTGTGAATGTGCGGTAGATATACACATACATGGCACCGCTCACAAACAAAATAAATAGCAGCAAATAACCAAGATTAAGCTGATTGGAATGAAGAATATCTTGCAAATCAACCATTGAGCTGCTGACAACCATACCCGTTTCGCGTGCAAAGCCGGAAAGCGCATTTTCTAGCGCTTGATATTCCTGATCACTGAGCGTTCGCACCGCCTTCATAGCTTCTATTTTGGCGCGAGGTTGATAGTTATTGAAAATGGCAATGCCACTGCGCTTCAGGCTGGTAAAGTGCTGAGAAATTAATTCCAGCTTGTTCAGAGACAAGGGATCATTGAGCTCGAACTTCGCCAGTGATAGGTAGCGCTCGAATGTTGCCATGTCGTCAGTAAAGTCACGACGACTGTTTTCTTGACCATCGAGGTATTGGTTGAGCTCGGTGAGCATGTCGCCGTTTTCATCCACGAGCTCATCAAGGTATTGTAAAATCGCGACGTTGTCGGGTTGCGTCAGCTCTTGAGCGGCTTTTAATTCGGCGACGAGGCTATCGATCGGGCGGACCACATCAATCGATAAACGTAATACTTGCTTGCGAGCCCATTGCTCAGCAATCGGATCAAACTCGGTTAGTACTTTCTGATGAGCTTTACGTTGAAATCTTTCATACAGATGACGAATTTCCGCAAGCCGCTGGTGGCCACTTGGTTTGATCCGTGCCAGCTTGTCTAGTTGGTTCTCGAATTCTTGTTGGTTTTCAAGAAACACGGCCAATGATTCATGACGCCCCATGACATATTTGAGCATGCTGGCATTCATTTCACCCGCCGCCCGCAGTAAGGTCATGGTAATAATGGCACTGGGGATTTCTTGGTTCGTGGCTTGCTCAACATCCCGATTAACGCGCTCTTGCATCACGTAACTGGATACAGAGAGGCCGAGCACCATCAGGGTGATAAAGGTCATGATCAGCCCGATTTTGCTGACAATACTTTTGCTAAATGGGCGGGCACGGTTAGCTGTCATGCGTGTTTCCTACATCCTTGTGCGTGAATAGCGACGGGGTCATCCCGGCTTGTTGCCATTGAGGCCTCTGCATCTTTGCCAACCCCCAGCTATACTGCTGGTAGTTGCACTGGCGTTCAGTCCTTTGTATGAGCTTGTGCCTCAACACGGATTGTGGTTGTATGCTTGCCTAGCTCACGAATTTGACGACGTGTCGGTTCGACGTGGTCGCATGGCGTGCTATACACAATGCTATCTTATAGTATACATAGCGTTAAGCGGTGTACGAAGAAGCGTGACTAGCTTTCTAATTTCGTGCGCAAAAGGCGCATACACTTGACGATCGCGATACAATAGCGACATTAGAACAGTCTAAGGACAAGTAATCATGGTAGTAGACTCAGACGGGTATCAAGCACTGATCGAGCATTTTGCGTTTAATCTCTCTGTGTTTGAGCAACCGGGCGAAGCCATTGGCGATGATACGATTGCCGATATCGTCCATGATTTGGTCGCATCCAATATTATGACTATATGCGAGCAGAATCCTGGCCTTTCGTCAGCGTTGCGCTTTACCATCCTGAAAGAAGCTGACCGTGTGGTAGAAGATATGGAAGAAGTACTCGCGGGACGCTGGGAGCAACCTGTTACGGCAGAACAAGTGGGCTTTTTGGAAGAGTACATTGCACTCGTCAAAAATTTGTTTGATGGCGCTATGGTTGAACTGCGCTAAACAAAAGATCACTACATGCCACAGAGCTCAGTGTTGACTGGGCTCTTTTCTTGTCAGCACACCCCCTTTCAGCACTGCATCCTATTTTACTTTGCGTATAATAGGCGCCTTTATCGTTATTGCCTGCTTACCTTATGCCTAACGCAACCTCTTCCCATGCCATTCACCGCTTATACGAGAGGCGCCTTGCTCGCGCCACACGACCTTATCTTGCCCGAGGTGCAGGTGTTGAACGTTGTACCCAATGCATGTTGGTTCGCCGCTATTGTGTGTGTGAATACCGTCGCCAGTGTGAGACTAACGCCGCGTTTATGTTGATCATGTACGATGACGAAGTTCTCAAGCCGAGTAACACGGGGCGACTCATTGCTGACTGTATCCCTGATACCTCGGCGTATATTTGGTCGCGTACTGAGCCAGATCCTGAGATGCTGACGCGATTAGCCGATCCCGCTTACCAGCCTTATATTGTGTTTCCCGCCCAATATGCTGAGCCGTCTCGCGTTGTTTCTTCCCCAAAGCCTCATCCTAGCGGTAAACGTCCGCTATTTGTGATCATTGATGGCACATGGCGAGAAGCGAAGAAAATCTTTAGAAAAAGCCCTTGGCTTGATCGTTTTCCGGTTTTGAGTATTCAACCTGAGGCATTATCACGCTATCAAGTCCGTGACGCACACGGAGAGAACCAATTAGCGACCGCAGAAGTGGCAGCGCACGTGCTCGAAAACGCGGGTTACCGCCGAGCTGCGGTGCATTTAAGCCAGTGGTTTGATGTCTTTCGCGAACGCTATATTGCTGGGAAGCGACAAAAAGCGTTACCTGAGGGAGATGCGTTAACCCAGTTTATAGCGATGCGTGACCAAACATCTTACGCAGGATAAAATATCTTGTTCTAAAGTAACGAAATATGTTGCGGCTCACGGACATTTATGACCGTTTGCTGAATAATAATTTGTATAAATAACGACACACAAAGGTGGCTGGGCCATGTATTACGGCTTTGATGTGGGCGGAACCAAAATTGAATTTGGCGCCTTCGATAAACAACTCAATCGTATAGCAACTGAGCGCTATGCGACACCGACTAAGGATTACGCAGCCCTGATTGATATCCTCGCCATGTTGGTCGAAAAGTACGACGCGAAGTTCGGCGAAAAGGGGACGGTGGGGATTGGCATTCCCGGATCAGAAGCGGCAGACGGCACGGTGTTAACCGTGAATGTGCCAGCAGCAAACGGTATGCACTTGCGAGCGGATTTAGAAGCACGCGTCGGTCGAGAGGTGCGGGTGAGTAATGACGCCAATTGCTTCGCGCTATCGGAAGCTTGGGATGAGCAAGCCAAAGAAGCGAAAACCGTGCTTGGTTTGATTCTGGGTACCGGGTTTGGTGGTGGCTTGGTGATTAACGGTAAGGTGATCAACGGTAAAAACCAAATGGCCGGTGAAGTGGGTCATATGCGCATGCCTATTGATGCCTGGCTACGCTTGGGGGATAAACCACCCATGTTTGCCTGTGGATGTGGTAATCAAGGTTGTCTCGATAACTACTTGTCAGGACGCGGGTTTGAACAACTTTATGCCCATTATTACGCGCCGCTATCTGCCGTTGAGATCATCGAGCAATACCGCTTAGGTGAAACGAAGGCCGTTGCGTTTGTTGACCGCTTTTTTGATGTGTTGGCGATGTGCTTTGGTGGGTTATTAACCGCGCTTGATCCCGATATGGTGGTACTGGGCGGTGGTTTGTCCAACTTTGATGAAATTTATCATGAGTTGCCCAAACGTCTTCCTCATCACCTTTTGTCCGCGGCAAAACCACCGATGCTGATGAAAGCACAGCACGGTGATTCTGGTGGTGTACGCGGTGCGGCGTTTTTGCATCTCGCTCAGTAAGCAACGCCTGATAAAATACACAGCAAAAAGCCGACTTAATTGTCGGCTTTTTTTCAGCATGTGCGTATGTACCAAGCGTTAGGGCTAGGCTTGGCGGTTCTGACATTGATCAACCGCGTAGGCAAGTAGCTCAAGCGCGGTTTTATCTGTGGCGGGTAATTCTGCATCCGATTGTTGCAGTGGCGTGGTGCGTTCACCCCAACGAATCAATCCCGCTCCCCAAGTTAAACCAGCTCCAAACGCGGCGGTTAACAATTGGCTATGGGGTTTAACCACACCTTGTTCCACCGCTTCGCAAAGTGCGATAGGAATGGTTGCTGCCGAGGTGTTGCCATAGTGCTGAATATTCACAAATGCTTTATCTAGGCCAATGCCGGCGTGGTCACAAAGCGCTTCAATAATGCGTTTATTGGCTTGGTGAGGAACCACCACGTCAATTTGCTCAGCGCTGAGCTGGTTACGCGACAATACTTGATTCGCGGCAGCCCCCATTCCTTTTACGGCACGTTTAAAAATGTCGCGGCCGATAAAGTCAAACGCGAAGTGACCATTTTGCGGGTCAAATCTGTCCATCGCGGTACCAAAAGCAGGGATCGCTAATACATCGCGTCCTGCTGAGTCGCATCCGAGCTGGGCGTCGAGAAGGCCCACTTCTTGATCGGTTTGACTGATAACCACCGCGCCAGCGCCATCACCGAACAACACCGCAGTATCGCGTTTGCTCCAGTCGAGGTACCACGTTAAGTGTTCAGCCCCGATGATCAGCGCATGCTGATAATGGCCGGCTTGAAGCATCTTGGTTGCGGTTTCTAGGCCATAGAGAAAGCCGGTGCAGGCCGCATTCATATCAAATGCCGCCGCGCGCACCGCACCAAGATTACCTTGGACTTTGGAGGCAATGTTAGGAATTAAGGTATCCGGTGAGCAGGTCGCAACAATCAGCAGATCAAGTTGTGCTGCCTCAATCCCTGCGGCGGCCAGCGCACGTTGAGCGGCCACGGTAGCAAGATCCGAGGTTTCAACATGACTGACTCGGCGTGACTCAATACCGGTACGTGATCGGATCCACTCATCGTTTGTTTCAATAATCGTGCTGAGGTCATCATTGGTCAGCACGGCCGGAGGAAGACATTTTCCCCAGCCTGTAATTTCTGCAAATGCCATAGTTAGTTACGGTTAATGAAGCGTCGCAACAGTGTAAACCTGAAACTCTATTGAAACAATTTCGGGGTGAGAGTAGAGGAGAAAAACACTACCTAGCGCAAATGCTAGGTAGTGTGAGTGAACAGGGTTACCAGAATAACCAAGTAAAGACGGCTAAAACCATGATACAAATAATGTTTAGGTACAAACCAATACGCATCATGTCACGCTGTTCGATATGACCGGAACCAAAAACAATGGCATTTGGCGGTGTCGCGACCGGCAGCATAAAGGCACAGGATGCGGCAATCGCAATCAGTGCAGATAGCGCCACAGGGGAAACACCTAACGCTTCTGCAATCGTGGCAAACACAGGAACGAGTAAGGCAGCACTGGTGGTATTGCTGGCAAACTCAGTCAGAAAAATCACAAAGGCGACGACACCTAACATGGTGAAAAAGATGCCAGAGCCGGTCAGGGCGCTGCTTAGGTGGTTAGCCAAAAATAGGCTTGTCCCAGTGGCTTTGAGTACGTTGCTTAGACAAATCCCGCCACCGAAAAGAAGTAAAACGCCCCAATCAGCAGTCTTTTCGATCTCTTTCCATTTCACGACACGGGTTGCACCCAGCAGCACAATGGCAGATAGGGCGACGATGGAGTCAAACTTACTGAGGCCACCTAACAGAGAGTTTAGTGGTTTGCTAAAGATCCAAGCCGCGACGGTGAGTGCAAAAATGCCCATGGTGACTAAGCGAGGTTGCGTCCATTCGAAGTGACGCTTCTCTGCCTCAAAGGCGTGACTTAAATTAGGCTTGGTCAGCACATAGAGCACCAAGACGGCGATCGGGAGTAATACCAAGGTGATAGGCAATCCGATTTTCATCCAACCAACAAAATTCAGTCCCGCTTCTGCTGCGGCAATCGCATTGGGTGGGCTGCCGACGATGGTCGCAATCCCGCCGATACTCGCGCAATAAGCAATCCCCAGTAACACAAACACATAGGTTCCATGATCTTTTTGGTTACTGACTTTACGCAAAATGCCGAGCACAAGCGGCAGCATCATCGCCGTGGTAGCGGTGTTGCTTATCCACATTGACAAGGCCGCAGTGACCCCAAACAGCATCATCACGGCAACGGACATTTTTCCTTTCGCGACCGTCAGTACCTTATTAGCGATGGCTTGATCCAGACCTTGGGCCTGCAATGCCGCGGCAAGGGCAAAGCCACCCAAGAATAGGAAAATGATAGGGTTAGCAAAATTCGCCATCGCCGCAGGGGTTTCAAATACCCCTAAGACGACCGACAGAATGGGAACGAGAATGGCAGTGATGCTGACATGGATAGCTTCAGTGAGCCAGAGCACCGCGATAAAGACGAGAAGGCTGAGACCTGTAGTCACTTGAGGGTCAAAGGGCAGGCTGTAGTACAGCACGAAAAAAAGTGCGATATCGGCAAATAGGATCCACGCTTTTCTATCCAATCCGGAGGATTGGGAGGTCAAAGATTGCACATCCATAGGGCTTCCTTTTTGTTACAACGTTATCGTGCATGCAGCACGTATTATTATGTTTTAAACACCGCACAGCACCTGCTGTGTCAGACGGCGCTAATATACGCCTTATTGAAGAGGGTGTTAATCGATTGCACGCTACTTTTTGAACGCTTAATTAAAAAGATGTGAAATTTGTGAGAGGAAAGAGAAAGAAGGGGTGGATTTATACCCATTTACGATTCAGTGGCAGTGACACCATCAATTGGCTCTTTCGGGCCAGTAAACTTGGGTTTCACATTAAGGATAAAGCTATCTAACACGGCTTTAGTGCGTGCGAGCACTTCACGCAAACGGATCTTTATGCCAGCCCAGCCTTGTGGGCTTGCTACGGCATAGCAAATCGCATCAATATTGTTCACGTCAGCAAGAAATAAGGCACGCTCACAGTGAAACTGCTGACTGACAACGGTAAAGCGGGCCAAGCTGAATACCGTTTTTGCTCGAACCACGGAGTCGAGTGTACGAAATCCAGCATAATCAAGGTGAATGGCGTCGTCTGCGATCCCAGCTTTCAGTAGATCGCGCTTCATGGTCCAAGGTTCATTATAGGAGCGGTGCGCATTATCGCCGCTTAAGAGTAAATGACTCACCTTATTTGCTTTATACAGTGCCTCTGCGGCCTCGATGCGGTGGGTATAGTAAGGATTCGGGGTTTTACCAATATATTTGCTGGTACCAAGCACTAATGCCACTTGGCGTTTGGGCAGGTCGTCGACGTCGGTATAAACGCGGTCACGCGCATTGAGCGTGATCGCTAAGTCACTAGCTACCATGGTAACCAGTGCGAAAATCACTGCGATAAACACCAATCGTGCGAGGCGCCGGATCGCCATACTACTTACTGTCCCTTTCAGAAATGCCATGCGGATAAGGCGTCAAGGTTGGCGCCTCAAGTGAATGGAATCCTAGCAAAAAAAGCTCCTCGAAAGGAGCTTTTTGTGTCAACCGCTGGTTAAAACGACGTGCGTTTATACTCACGGTATCTGGGTTCCCAGAAGCTATCATCAATGCGTTTTTTCAATGCCTCATCAGACAGCTCGGCCGCGACGCCTTCTTCAATCGCCTGTTTCGCAACCGCAAAAGCAATTTGCTTTGAAACATAGGTAATATCTTCCAGTGAAGGAAGTAAGGCACCGGTGCCGCGCTTCGCTAACGGCGAACACTCAGCGAGTGCACGCGAAGAGGCCATTAACATACCATCGGTCACGCGAGTGGCGTCCACTGCAAGGACACCTAGGCCAATACCCGGGAAGATATAGCTGTTATTACATTGCGCGATTGGGAAGGTTTTACCATTGTCTAGGCGCACGGGTTCAAACGGACTACCTGTCGCAACCAGTGCTTGGCCGTCTGTCCAGCGAAGAATGTCAAAGGGAGTGGCTTCGACTCGGCTGGTTGGGTTTGATAGGGGGAAGATAATCGGCCGTTTACAATTATCATGCATGGCCTTAATTACATCTTCGGTAAAGAGGCCTGGTGCCCCAGAGACTCCAATGAGCACGGTTGGCTGGGCATTACGTACCACATCCAACAGTGAAATATTATTGTCTTCTAATTGCCAGTCTTTTAATGCGCTGCTCTTTTGAACCAGTTTTTGCTGGAAGTCGAGTAGGTTTGGCATGGCATCGATGAGTAAGCCCCAGCGATCAACCATAAAGACACGCGCACGCGCTTCTTGATCGGAAATCCCTTCCGACACCATTTGGGCAATGATAGCTTCAGCAATGCCACAGCCGGCAGAACCTGCACCGAGGAAGGTGATGCGTTGCTCGGAGAGCTTGGTGCCAGCGGCTTTACAGGCAGCAATTAACGAACCCACGGTGACGGCGGCCGTCCCTTGGATGTCGTCGTTAAAACAGCACACTTTGTCTTTGTAACGCTCAAGAATAGGCATCGCATTTTTCTGTGCGAAGTCTTCAAACTGAATGAGTGCATCCGGCCAGCGACGCTGCACCGCTTGGATGAATTCTTCAATAAAGTCGTCGTAGTCTTGGCCGCTTATCCGAGTATGGCGCCACCCCATGTACATAGGATCTGACAGACGCTGTGGATTATTGGTGCCCACATCGAGCACGATTGGAAGCGTATACGCTGGGCTAATGCCCCCACATGCGGTGTACAAAGATAGCTTTCCGATTGGAATGCCCATGCCGCCGATGCCTTGGTCGCCAAGACCAAGAATTCGCTCACCGTCGGTAACGACAATCACTTTCACATTGTGACGTGACGCGTTGTTTAAAACATCATCAATTCGATCGCGGTTTGGATAAGAGATAAAAAGCCCACGGCCTCGACGATAAATATTAGAGAAGTTCTCGCAGGCAGCACCGACCGTTGGCGTATAGATGATTGGCATCATTTCGGTGATGTGATTCGACACTAAACGATAAAATAATGTCTCGTTGGTATCTTGAATATTACGCAAGTAAATGTGTTTATCGATATCGTTTTCAAAGCGTTGATACTGCTGGTAGGCGCGCTCGGTCTGCTCTTCAATGGTTTCAATGGCATCGGGTAGCAAGCCCTCGAGGTTAAAAAACTTACGTTCTTCGACGCTAAACGCACTGCCTTTGTTGAGAAGCGGGGTTTCGAGTAACGCAGGTCCCGCATAGGGAATGTAAAGAGGTCGCTTTTGATTATTCATGGGTTTTCAGACTCGGCATTGTCCAGGCTGGAATATGACTGACTTTTATTGCTCACTCAGTAACCTTATTCGTTAGAGTACGCATTATTAATGAGGCCTAATTGAGCAATTATATGAAACAAGGGGTAAAGTTTAGTCATTAATGGTGACCTAATTCAACTTTTTTGCATAGGAGTGGGCGGCCAAACACGTGTTTTTTGCGTGAAAGGGACGTGAGTATTCTTGTTATGCGTCATAACAAGGCCTTGCTTTGTGTATCAAGGTGTTGAATTGTAAAAAACAACAATGAGGAAGACTCATAAGCGCGTTTAAAATTACGCAGGGTGATTCTTCGCTGACTATACTCAGCAGTGATAACGGTTAGCACGGTGCTTGTCTGTGGCTGAGCCACAACCGCATGAACACCATGGTGTGGCAACCCAAAAGTAGCGTCATACATGAGTACGGGTTATCCGAATAATAATATTGGCTGGGCGTCTGTTTTTATGGAATGAACAACAAAGAGGTAGTCCAATGAAGTCACTCATTGCCGCCAGTTTACTGGTATTTTCAACTACGACAGTAGCTGCCAACCTAAGCGACTTAAATTATATCACTGAGGTTTATCCCCCTTTTAACTATGAAGAGAACGGGCAGTTGAAAGGAATTGCCGTGGATTTTCTCGAAGTGGCTACCGAAGCAGCGGGCGAACCGATTACCCGTGATCAAGTTAAGATCCAACCTTGGGCGCGTGGCTATGCCACCGCATTGTCTGAGCCAAACACGGTACTGTTTTCAACCACCCGCACGGAAGAGCGCGAAGATAAGTTTAAGTGGGTAGGTCCCATCACAGATACCAAAATTGTCGTGTGGGCACCGAAAAGTAAAGGGATTACCATTAATAGCGGCAGCGACTTTGCCAACTACAAAGTTGGGGTAGTACGTGACGATGTCGGTGAGCATTTGTTACGCAGCCTAGGCGTTAGCGATAACGCATTGCGTCTCTCACCTAAAGCAGATTTGCTGGCTAAACAGCTCGCGGCGGGCCGTGTTGATATGTGGGCGTATGAAGAAAACGTCAGTTCCTTCATCATGAGTCAAAATAATGTGGACACAAGCCAGTTTGAAGTGGTGTATGTGTTGAGTGAAGCGCAATTGTATTACAGCCTGAGCAAAAGTACGCCTGATAGCTATGTAGAGAAATTGCAAGCTGGGGTAGATAAAGCGATTGCAAGCGGGGCGCTCGATGAAATCAAAAGCCAGTATAAGTAGTGTTAGCTGATAACGACACTGTCTTTACAAGCAAAACGGGCCAAATGGCCCGTTTTTTGTGGCAGATGTTGCACATTAGTCGCGAAAGTTTTCGAACTGGAACGGCTGCTCAAAATCACTGTCTTTTACCAGCTGAATCACCGCTTGAAGATCATCGCGTTTTTTACCGGTTACTCGGACTTGTTCGCCTTGAATTTGTGTTTGTACTTTCATTTTGGCGTCTTTGATAGCTTTAGTGATTTTCTTGGCAACGGGGGTTTCAATGCCATTTTTGAATTTCACTTGCTGCGAGAAGCTTTTGCCTGAGTGCACCATATCTTGAATATCCATGGCACGAGAATCCACGCCACGTTTGGCAAGGTTATTACGCAGGATATCCATCATCTGGTTGAGTTGGAAATCTGCCTCTGCAATGACTTTCACGGTTTCTTTGTCCAGCTCGAAGCTCGCTTCAACGCCACGAAAATCAAAACGCGTCGCCAGTTCGCGACTTGCATTATCTACGGCGTTCTTCAATTCAACCTTGTCGATTTCAGACACAATATCAAAAGAGGGCATAGTTCTGTCCTTTTCTCACATGACGGATGTCATGTCGCTGATAAATAATTAATAGGCTTGATGTCGCTTAGCACTTGCAGTGGCCAGTCGCTCAAGCAAGCGTTCAGTATCCTGCCAGCCAAGGCAAGGGTCGGTAATAGACTGGCCATATCGGCGCGTCGCGCTATCACCCATAGGTTGGTTGCCTTCTTCTAAAAAGCTTTCTGCCATAATACCCGCAATGGCGGTACTTCCGTTAGCCAGTTGCGTTGCAATATCCTCTGCGACATCTAACTGACGGCGATGCTGTTTCTGGCAGTTGCCATGGCTAAAGTCTACCACTAATTTGGCCGGCAACCCGAAGCTCGATAAGGTTTCTGAGGCCGCTTGCACATCTTTTTGGTAGTAATTGGGTTGATGGCCGCCACGTAAAATAACGTGGCCATCAGGGTTACCCGCTGTGCGATAAATGGTCATGGTGCCATGCTTGTCTGGCGAGCAAAACAGGTGTGACTCACGGCTCGCACGAATGGCATCGACAGCGATACGAATATTGCCATCAGTGCCATTCTTAAACCCTACTGGGCAAGACAAGGCGGATGCCATTTCGCGATGGATTTGAGACTCGGTTGTACGCGCACCGATGGCCCCCCAACTGATCAAGTCGGCAATATATTGACCGGTGATCATATCGAGAAACTCGGTCGCAGTGGGTAAACCCATTTTATTGATATCGAGTAACAACTCACGGGCAGTGAACAGCCCAGCACGAATATCACCGCTCCCATCAAGGTGAGGGTCGTTTATCAAACCTTTCCAACCGACAACCGTGCGCGGCTTTTCAAAGTAGGTACGCATGACAATCAGTAACTGATCGGAGTAAGTCTCTGCCAATCCTTTTAACCGTTTGGCGTATTCGCGTGCAGCGTCAGGATCGTGCACGGAGCAGGGCCCAATCACCACAAGTAGGCGCGGGTCATGGCCATTAAGAATTTGGCTGATTGCATGACGCGAAGCAGTAATATGGCGAGCAACATTGTCGCTGATGGGGTGGGCGGCTTCCACCTCTGCGGGCGTGGGCATGGTATCAACCACGCGGGTGCGAAGTTCATCGGTTTTCAGTGGCATAGAGGACAGCCTTCCTCACATCTTAATCTGTTGCGAAGCCAGTAAGATAGCAAAAATCGCGGCCCTTGAAAGCATGAATGTGATATCCGTAGCGTTTTTAAGGCGATTTTGACCAGAAAAATGCTGGTTAGGGCTGACGACGAGCTAAGTTTTTTGCCCGTCATCAGTCACTGATAGTTAGGACGAACAGCTCAATGCAAGGCCTTTATTATCATCCGTTGGCGGGTTGGCCAAGTGCGCGAGCGACGGGTGCTCATCGAAGGGGTGGGCAAGTACCGTCATTAAATCATGGGTTGGTTGTAAGTCCCCTTTTTCAGCCGCCTCGATGGCCGCTTGGGCCAAATAGTTGCGTAAAATGTACTTTGGATTGGTGCGCTGCATACAGGCCAGACGAGTCGCATCATCCAGTGTATGGACGCGCTGTTGATACGCGGATAGCCATTCAGTTAATGCCTGCGTGTCTTGGCAGATGGATTTGAACTGGTTCAGGGTGCCGGCTGTTAGGAGTGCGTCACCGCGATACTGACTGAGTTGATAGAAAAAACACGTATAGTCGGTTTGGTTTTCCTCTAGCAATGCAAAGAGCTGATTAAACAATTGACTGTCTGACGGCTGTGCGTCGGACAAACCCAGCTTATCGCGCATGGCGCGGCTATAGGCAACTTGTAGTCGATGTTCAAAGCTGCCAAGAATATCGTTAATCACATCCTTGTCCACGAGAGGCGTAAAGGCATAGCCCAGTGCGGACAGATTCCAGAGTGCGATGGCAGGTTGCTGATTAAACGCATAGCGACCACTGTAATCGGAATGGTTGCAGATATAACCTGGGTCGAAATCGTCTAAAAAGGCATAAGGGCCGTAATCGAAGGTCTGGCCGAGAATCGACATATTATCGGTATTCATCACACCGTGGTTAAAGCCGATGGCTTGCCATTGGGCAATCATATCCGCCGTTCGTTCGACAATTTCTTGTAGCAGTGCCGCATAGGGTTTTTCGGCCTCGGCCAGTTCAGGGAAATGACGTGCAATCACATAGTCGGCCAGCGTGCCTAGTGCCTCATGCTGCTGACTGTAAAACAAGTACTCGAAGTGGCCAAAACGGACGTGACTCTCGGTAACGCGAAGTAGCGTTGCGGCAGTTTCGATGCGCTCGCGCATCACCGGGGTATCGCTGGTGGCCATGGCTAATGCCTGAGTGGTCGGAATGTTGAGCCCTGTCATGGCGGCACTGGCGAGATACTCGCGGAGCGTCGAGCGTAACACCGCTCGTCCATCACCGTGGCGGCTGTATGGCGTTTTTCCCGCCCCTTTTAGGTGCCAATCCCACAAGGTGCCATCGGCATCGCGCCATTCCCCTAATAAGACACCACGGCCATCGCCGAGCGCGGGGTTATATTGACCAAACTGGTGACCGGTGTATTTCATTGCAAACGGTGTTCGGCCGGCTAACGGCTGCTCTGCGGATAAAATCGCCCGAAACGCTTCCGAGGTGAGGTCAGATTCATTCAATCCAAGCTGTTTTGCCAGTTGGGCGTTATAGGTGAAAAGCCGACCGTTTTCGAGCGCGGTTGGCGTAACGTGTTCGCCAAATGCACTGCCAAGCTGGCTAAAACTAAAGCTGATGTGTGAGCCGTTAAATACTGCCATGAATTCCCCCTATAGTCTTCACTCAAGCCTAACAGGGATTGGGCCGCTAACAAGAGACAGAAAGTAGGGGTATAGCGGGAGATAGGCAGTGCTTGAGGGTTTTTTATCCGTTTGAGTGGTGTTTTGGCTGCGCATATCAGGGTGAAATTGCGTATACTCACCGCCATTACTTTCTACAGCGTTGAGACAATGATTAAACTAGGCCAATACAACACATTGACGGTAGTGAAGCAGGCAGACTTCGGGGTATTTCTTGATGGTGATGAGTTCGGCAATATTTTGCTACCAACTCGGTACGTCCCTGAGAATACCCGTGTCGGCGACGAGCTCAAGGTGTTTATCTATTTCGATTCCGAAGACGATATTATCGCCACTACTGAAACGCCATTGGCCCAAGTGGGCGAGTTTGCGTCTTTGCGCTGTGTTGGTGTCAATTCGGTTGGCGCGTTTGTCGATTGGGGCTTGAGCAAAGACTTGCTGGTGCCTTTTAGTGAGCAACGCACGCGAATGGAAGAGGGTAAACCTTATGTGGTTCGCGTCTACACGGATAAAGCCTCGGGCCGTATCGTGGCTAGCCGCAAATTCAACAAGTTTATCAGCGACGAAAAGCCTCGTTTAAAAGCGGGCGACAAAGTGTCGGTAATCATTACGGATATCACGGACCTCGGCTTTAAGTGTGTGGTGAATAATCAGCACTGGGGGCTTATTTATCGCGCTGAAGCGTTCGGGAAGCTGTTCATCGGTAAGAAGCTGAGTGCGTTTGTTAAAACGGTGCGCGACGATGGTAAGTTGGATCTTGCTCTACAAAAACACGGTAAAGCGCGGGTTGATGATTTAAGCGATAAAATTTTGCAAACCCTAGATAAAAAAGGGGGCTTTTTGCCGCTTAACGACAAAAGCTCCCCGGATGCGATTTTTGCCTTGTTCCGCACCAGTAAAGCGACCTTTAAAAAGACTTTGGGTGGCTTGTACAAGCAACGCAAGATTCGTATTGAAGCGGATGGCATTTACCGCGTTAAGTGACGGCGTCACGTTAGACAAGACAAAAAAAGGCTCGGAACGTCCTGTTCCGAGCTCAGGGAAAGGGCTCATTGGAGCCAGATGCCAATTTAGGTTGTGATTCCACTAAAGTGTAGTTTATCAATACAGCTTTGCCAGTTTCTTTCCCTGTGAACTATTATCAACACCATTTCATATCGATTAAAACAAGTTGCTATCGCGAACTTGATCGCGAGGTAGGCCATTTTTAATCCGATTCCCGACCCATTTGCCGAGTCCGAGCACGTCCCCTTGATAGGTCACAATAATATCGCCCTTATCTGGCGTTTGATCGGGCCAAATGTCGCGTCCTTGATACCATTCAACGGCTTGTGTCTTGGTGAGCGCAATGGTTTTACATTCAGCGAGTGACTGGGTGCTCAGTGCGATAATCGCCTCGTGTTGCCAGCGATAACCTTTGCGGTGGGTTTCGGCTAACTTGATCCCAATGCGGTCAAACTTCACTTCGCCTAACATAGGTTCGATAGCTGAAGGGAAAAGCCATACCTCTTTGTCACGTAACCATAGCGTGGCCTCATTCGGCAGCGATAGCCCGAGTTCCTTTTTAAAGGTGGCGCTTATCTGTTGATTGTCTTTTTGACTTGCCGGTGAGAATGGAAATTTGCCCAGTCGCTTTTTTACACTCGGTGGAGTGGCGGATGCATGTTTACGAATGCGGGCGACAAAAAAGCCCTCGCTGTCAAAAATCTGAGGGTAGAGATGTAAAAAGCCTTCCTCGGTCAGAGCTTGTTCGGCACCCGGGAATAAATCCTTTAGTGACTCAAAAGTGACAGCGTCACCGTAAGTTTGCTTGAGCCAGTGGCAAACCGACTGATTTTCGGTGTGGTTCAAGGTACAGGTTGAATACACCAGCACGCCGCCCGGTTTCAGTGCGTGAAACGCGCTATCAATCAGGGCTTGTTGGGTCTGCGCAATATCATCGACTGAGGCAAGGCTCCAGTTATTCATTGCATCAGGATCTTTACGAATAGTTCCTTCACCAGAGCAGGGCGCGTCAAGCAGAATGGCATCAAATTGCTCGGGTAACCAGCCGCCGAATACACGGCCATCAAAGTGAGTCAGTGCAACGTTTCTTACCCCGCAGCGTTGTACATTGGCATGTAGCCCTTTGATGCGGCTCGCTGAAAACTCATTCGCGACCAAAATACCGTTGTTTTGCATGGAGGCTGCCAACTGAGTGGTTTTTGAACCTGGTGCGGCCGCAACATCAAGCACTTGCTGCCAATCAGGGGCTTGGCCCGGTTCATGCTCGCCTGCCAGCAAGGCAGTGACCGGCATCATAGAGCTTGCTTCTTGAATGTAAAACAGTCCCGCCATGTGTTCAGCCGTATTGCCTAATGGCACTTTGTCATCGTCTTGTCGCTCAATCCAAAACCCTGTGTCACACCAAGGTACGGGAGTCAGTGTCCAATGATGCTCTGCGGCACGTTGCTTAAATGCATCGACGGAAATTTTTAACGTATTGACACGAATACTGCGGCGCAGAGGACGCTGACAGGCAGCGACGAACTCCTCCATGGAGAGGTGCGAGGGCATTGTCGCCTGTATTTGGGCTAAGAAAGCCTCTGGCAGTGAGATATTGGGGTGCAAAACAGGATCTCTTGTTGATGAACTCGAAATTAGCAGCGCAAGATTGTAAACAGATCTTGGTCTTGAGTGTAGGTCGCGGGAGGAGAAAGTCGGTATTTTTACTCAAAAAGGGCAGCCAAAGAAAAAGGCTGCCCGAAAAGATAGCGCTAGGGTTTCGGGATCGCAGTGCGCCACTCACGCCACTCTGCTTTGGGTTCTCGATGCAGTAGGTAGTGGCGTTTGTCGTTAGCTTTGGGGGCCAATGGAGAGGTGTCGGGTGTTGCAAAGGCGATCCCACCTTTCAGTAGGCTATCAATGGTGCCGCTTTTTAGGTTGGCACCGGTCAAACCAATCGACACATCCACACCGGATTGATTCCAAAACACCGTGTTTTCTCGAACCAGATGTGCATACTGCGGCGTGATCTGGACACTGAATAAAACGCGGTCAGCAAACTCGCCCAATTGCACTTTGGAGACAGTGCCTACCTCCATATCGCGATAGAGGATTGGGGTGCCAACAGCAATGGAATGACGTGCATCACTTTCGAGCACCAGTGATAGGCCCCGCGGATATTTGGGGGAAGCATGTAATTCGAATTCTTGCTTAAATTCGCCCGCTCCGGGTACGACAGAGATATAGGCCCCAAACAAAGAATCTAAGTTCTCAGTTTTTGTAAGGCTTAATACCGGATGGGTTAGCCAGTAATAGCTCCCTTGACGGGCAAGTTCATTTTTATATTCAGGGTACAAACGACTGTGCACGCGGACCGATTGAGTTTTAAAATCCGGTTCTAGTTGGGTAATCTCGCCAACATCCACCCCTTGATAACGGATTACGCTGCCAACCTTTAACCCTTTGGCTTCGTCCGTGTTGAGTACAATATCGACCCCGTAACGTGCCGCGTCTTTTCGTGAGGGGTAGAGCTTCCAGTCGCCTTGGCGTTTGTTGCTAATGCCCGGCATAGAGCCAAAGGCGATACCGCCACTGAGTAAAGAGCGAAGCGAGCCTGTGTTGATTTCTACACCACGTAAGTTGGCTTTGATGTCGAGACCGGATTGATTCCAAAATACGGTATCGCGGTTTATCAGGTGGCGATAGCGATTGTTCACGGCAATCGATATCGTGACGCTTTTTCCATTCAGCTGGTAGCCTTCCACTTGCCCGACGACAAAATTGCGATACATCACCGGACTGCCCTCGTTAATGCTGGGCAGTGCATCAGCCACTAGGGTAAAGCGGGTTTTGCCTTGCGCGTCTTCTCGCGCGTGTTTGGCTTGGATACGTGAGGTATAGAGCGGATAGCTATCGCGTACACCTTGCTTGCCTTGGCTAGTAAAGCTTAATGCGGGATCGGCGATTTGCTCCATAGCAGGCACTACCACATCGAGCCCATTGCCGCTCAACTCACCGGTAATTCCCCCTAATATAAAGAATTGCGATTGTTGTTTGACAAGATGGCGGTATTGCGGATAGATCACCGCTTTTATCGTGACGGTGTCACTTTTATTGAGGCCGATGTGATCAATAAAGCCCACCTGAATGCCACGATGAAGCACTTTGGTGCGAGGCGTAAGGCCGTAAGCGTCATCGGCGTCGAGCGTAACTACCAAGGCATCGGCGGCCTCTTTTTGTTGCTGCTGCCACGTGCTGGCTGAGAAGCGATAATGACTATCAACAGCTGGAGCATCAGGGGAGCCGGGCACCACGGATAAGAAGTTACCCAACACCAAGTTGCCGATATTTTTAAGACCGTTAAAACCAATCTGTGGTTGTTCGATGGTGATTTGGGTCTCTTGATTGAACAGCCACAGCATGCTCGGGTCTATGGCGGCCGTGGCAGACGCGTTTTGGGTGTCTGGATCGATGCGAATCTCGGTAATCTCACCGATCTGCAGTCCTTGATAGGTGACTCGGGCGCCAGCGCCTTGAATACCGTGGTTGGTAGGCAAGGCAATTTCAATGGTTTGGCCACGTTCTGCAGCACTCAGGCTTGGGTATAACCTAAAGCTGTCATTATGCGTCGCTTGTGGGCTGGTACTCGGTGAATCAAACGTCACACCGCCGGCCACTAAGCTGGCAAGACTATCAAGTTCGACATCGACCCCAGACAGATCGACATTCGCTTTCAAACCACTGACGGACCAAAACCGCGTGTCTTGCTTCACCAACGAACTGAACTCAGGTTTGATCAATACAGACAGGGTGACGCCTTGATTATCATCATCAAGACGATAACTGTAGATCTCGCCGACTTGGATTTTACGGTAATAAAGTGGCGAGCCAATATTGAGCGAGCCCAAGGTCGGTGCGTGGAGCTTAAAGGTCGTGCCAGCTTTATCGGTCGTATCAGCCGGGGGCTCATCGCGCGCGGTAAAGCGAAGGCTAGGTTCACCCTTTCCCGGTTGAAGGGCGATGTAATTCCCCGACACCAGTGTTTCAAGGCCGCTAATCCCCGTTAATGACGCGCGTGGTTTCACTAACCAGAATTCACTGCCGGTCGTGAGCAACTGCTTGGCTTCTGGGTAAATCGTGGCATCGACATAAATGCCATTGAGATCATCCGCCAAGGTGATATTGCGAACTTTCCCGACTTCTAGCCCTTGGTAACGAATGGTTGTTCGCCCCGCTTCTAAGCCTTGCGCATCGTTGAACAGAATTTGAATCCGCTGTCCGGCTTCATTAATGGATTGAAAAACGAGCCATCCCGCTAAGCCTAGCGCCAAGATAGGCAAGATCCATAAAGGAGAAAGGCCATAGGTCGTCTTAATGGTTGGCGTCGGCACGTCGTGTTTGTCGCTCATGATGATCCCATATCAAACGCGTATCAAGAAGGTCAGTGGCCAGCATAGTGAGTACCACCACAATACCAAAAGCAATGGCGCCAGGGCCGGGTGTAAAGTCCATAATGCGGCCACGATCAACGAGCGCGACCATCAATGCAATCACGAATAAGTCCATCATTGACCACTTGCCAATCCATTTCACGCTTCGATATAGCCACATGCGTTGGCGTGGCGTAATGGCGACAGAGGTATGCAAGCTAATCAGAATGAAACCAAGTCCGAGAATCTTTGCCACTGGCACAATGATACTGGCGGTAAAAATTATCGCCGCTATTCCCGGCATACCATTGTTAATCAGGCTGGCAACGCCAGAAAAAATCGTGTCTTCGAGTCGGATGCCATTCGAGAAAAAAATCGAGATTGGATAAAGGTTGGCGGGCAACAAAAAGACCGCAGCGGTGAGCAGACACGCCCATGTTTTTTGCTCGCTGCGTAGCAGGCGAACGTGTAGGGGACGTTCACAACGTTGGCAATGGGTTTGAGTGCTATGGTGTTGCGTCAAACCACAGTGATCGCAACGAATCAAGTTATGGATACTGTTGACAGGTTTAGGGGCTAAGAACGCATCCCAGTAGCGTCGGGTATTGACACGTACTAGCAGCACCGAAAGCAGAATTTGTAACGTGGCGTAGCAGGCGAGCCCCAATGAAAAGCGAAGATCGGCATAGTCTTGGATTTTAAAGCACGCAATCGCGAGGCTAACCATAAACACATCCGCCATGACCCAATGACGGAGGTGATCAATCAGCGTCACGGTTGGACGGAAAAAGCGAATGTTGCCGTGACGGCGCGCCAAGTGCATGACCAGAATGGCTAAGGTAAAAAGGAGTGGTGCAAGGCTAGCACAAAAGACCACCAGCGCGGTGACAAAGGGGTAGCTGGTCCATAGAAGGTTCGCGCCGGTCAGCACAGATGCGCTTATTTCCTTGCCTAATAAGTTGATTGATAACAGCGGTAGCCCATGGGCGGGTAAAAATAACACCAGTATGGTTAACGCAATGGCCAACTCACCGTTAAACGATAATCGACGCCCTTGCTGCAATTTAGTGGCGCAGCGTGGGCAGATGGCAAGGTGATCCCAAGCGGTTTCGCAACCGGTCAACACAAGATCGCAACCGGGACAGCGAATTAACCCTGTCCGAGGTTGAGGCTCAAGATGAGTGACCGGTTGCACGCGCATGCTATTTCCCTGCTGCCTGTTGAATGGTGCCATAAAGTGTTTGGTATACGCCCGGGGCGGTAACCAACTCACCGTGGGTGCCTTTTTGGGTGACTTGGCCATCCTCCAGCACGTAAATCAAATCCGCTTCTTTCACCGCGGAGAGTCGATGCGCCACAATCAGCGTGGTGCGACCGGCTAAGAAGGTATGCATCGCTTGGTGCAGTGCCCGCTCCGTTGCGGTATCTAATGCCGACGTGGCTTCATCTAGAATGACCAGTTTAGGGTCGCCAAGCAACATTCTTGCGATGGCGACACGTTGACGTTGCCCGCCCGATAAACGGATCCCTTGTCGTCCCAGCGGTGTATCGAGCCCTTGAGTGAGCTTATTCACGACATCACCAAGTTGCGCCTGTTCTAGCGCGTGCCAAAGCTCGCTATCAGTCACATCTCGCCCCAAGCTCAAATTATTACGTAGGGTATCGTTAAACAACATGGGTTGTTGTAGTACCACCGCAATCTGTTGGCGAAGCGCGGCTAAATTAAGCTGATTGATCGAATAGCCGTTATAGCGGATATCGCCGCGTTCAACCGGATAAAGGCCCAGCAACAATTGGATCAACGTTGATTTACCGCCACCACTGGCGCCGACCAATGCGACACGCTGTCCCGCTGGGATATGCATATTCAAGCCATTGAGAACAGATTTATCTTCATCATAGGCGAAGTGCAGATCCTCAATCTCGATATCCAAGGCTGTATTGTCGCTATCACTTGGATTTTGGCCGTCAGGACGGCGTGCCTCTTCTTGCAAACTCAACACATCGTTGACTCGATTCATGGCTGCTTTAGCGCTATACCATGCAAACTGGATCCCTAACAGTTCCTGAACCGGGCCCAACATAAACCAAAGATAGCCGAACACAGCAAACATTTGACCAATGGTCAGATCACTAAAAAAGACCATGCCCATCGCGACAGCGCGGAAAAGTTCAAAGCCAATCAAAAACATCAAAAATGATAAGCGTCCCGCGGCCTCTGACTGCCAAGCATATTTATCGGCACTGACCTTAATATCGCCTGCACTTTGATCCAATTGATGAAGGTATTCACGCTCTCGGTTGGCGGCGCGGAGTTGGTAAAGCCCATCGAGTGTGTCGACGAGACGTTGCTGGAAGCGCTCAAACGCTTGGTTTTCTCGTTTTTTAAGATGTTTAACCCGTTGGCCTAGAGCGCGACTTAAGGCAACCACGATCGGGTTGATGAGCAAAATAAAAAGCCCTAATCGCCAATCCAGCCACAAAAGCACCACCGCGGTGCCCATTACGGTGAGAATGCCGATAATAAACTTACTCAGCGTAGTACCAATAAATTTATCAATGGTTTCGACATCGGTCACCAAATGAGACGTTAACCCGCCACTGCCGCGCAGTTCATACTCTTGCATACTCACACGGCCTAATTTTGCAATCAGGTGTTGACGAATTTTATAGGTAATGGCTTTGCCGACCAGGGTGAACTGACGGCTTTGAAGGATGTTAAGCGCTTGGCTGGTGGCACGCATCAACACCACAATGACAAGCACCGCCGCGATATAAAAAGCGGCATGTTGCCAAGCTTGTGGCAATACGTGGTTTAGCACCGCGAGCCCCCAATCGGGTTTATCGAGCAGCACTTCATCGACCAGTAATGGCATCAATAACGGAATGGGCACGCTGATCAGGGTGGCGACAATTGCCACAATATTGGCCCAAATCAGGCGGGTACGATGAGGTCGGGCTTGGTCAAGAAGCCAGCGCCAAGTAATCATAAATCAAGATACTCAATTGAAATGTCTTTGGATTATTTCTATTGTAATGGTCTTGTTGTTTGAGATGCAGTGATTTATGGAAAACAAAGCTGATTTTTACCGTCTGTTAACCCAACAAGCGGTTGCTTTATGTGAGGGCGAGCCAAGTTTGATTGCAAAACTGGCGAACGTGAGCGCATTACTGAATAGCCAACTTGAAGACATTAACTGGGTGGGTTTTTACTTGAGTGATGGCAAAGAGTTGGTGTTGGGACCATTTCAGGGCCTGCCGGCGTGCGTTCGGATCCCATTTGAAAAAGGGGTTTGCGGTGCCGCCTTTAGCCAAGATAAAGTCATGCGGATTGAAGACGTACACGCATTTGAGGGGCATATCGCCTGTGATGCCGCCAGTAACGCTGAACTTGTCGTCCCGGTTAGAATCGACAACCAACTCCAAGCCGTGCTTGATATTGATAGCCCAACAGTGGGTCGTTTTGACCAAGAAGATGAACAGGGCCTGACTACCTTGGTCAAAGAATTGCAAAAACACCTGTAATTTCGTCAATCTCGGTAGTTTTTTAATATCAGGTATCTATAATACGCACCACTTTCATACTTAAATACACGTAGATATTCTGCTGCAGCTTGACTACAGCAGGCCAGGAAAAAACATGGAAAATACTGAAAAGCTCGCGAACAGCAAAGAAGTCATTGCCTACATTGCTGAACGTTTCCCTAAATGTTTTACTGTTGAAGGCGAAGCCAAGCCACTAAAAATTGGCATTTTTCAAGATCTTGCAGAACGCTTGAATGATGACCCTAAGGTAAGCAAAACCCAATTGCGAGCCGCGCTTCGCCAGTACACGTCTTCCTGGCGTTATCTGCACAGCGTGAAACCGGGTGCGTCACGCGTCGATCTTGATGGCAACGCGTGTGGCGAGCTAGAACAAGAGCATATAGATCACGCGGCTCAAACTCTTGCTGAAAGCAAAGCGCGTGCGGCGGAACGTCGTAAGCAACAAGCGAAAAAAGCAGACGGTCAAGGCAAAACGCCAGCCAAAGGCAAAAAAGCGGCAGCTCAAACGGCAAAAGCTCGTACGAGTAAACCAAAGCCAGCTAAAATGACTAAGAAAGCTAAAGAGCCACGTCGCGAACTCAGCGCCAGCGACGTTGTCGTAGGAAAAGACGTAAATGTGAACATGGGCAATGGTAATCTGCCAGCGACCATTGTTGAAATTAACAAGGATGAGGTGCGTGTTCGTCTTACTAACGGTTTGACCATGTTAGTGAAAGCGGAGCACCTCAGCGCCTAAAGGAGACTCCTCGACGCATGTTTTGTCGACGCCGCTTTTCGGCTATCGCTGCCAGCTTGATGCTGGCAGCGTCTGCCCAGGCCGTAGAGGCCAACTTTCAACTCAGTGATTTGCCAACACTTTCCGCTGAACCCCAACACAAAACCGCTTCAAAGCGTGTCACCTCGCGCTTTACCCGCTCGCATTACAAGCAGTTTTCTCTCGACGATGCTTTCTCGGCCGGGATCTTTGAGCGTTATCTCGAGACGTTAGATTACAACCGTGTCTTTTTAACCCAGAGCGATGTCGATACCTTATCGCGTTGGAAAGACCGGCTGGACGATCAGCTCAAAGAGGGGGAAACCGACGCGGCCTACGAAATCTACAATTTGGTACTCAAAAAGCGCTTTGAGCGATACCAATATGCACTCGAGGTTCTCGATAAGCCGTTTGATTTCTCTAAAGACGAGTCAATGGTTCTCGACCGTACCGAACTGCCTTGGGCGGCCAATGAGCAAGAACTCGATGCGATTTGGGATAAGCGAATTAAAAATGATGCGTTGAATCTCCGTCTAACGGGGAAAGACGATGACGATATTCGCGAAACCCTAGGTAAGCGCTATAACAGCGCATTGAAGCGCCTCACCCAAAGTCACAGTGAAGATGTGTTTCAAGTCTACATGAACGCGTTTGCGCGAGAAGTGGACCCGCACACTAGCTATCTTTCTCCGCGCAATGCTGAGCAGTTCCAATCTGAGATGAACCTGTCACTCGAAGGGATTGGTGCGGTTTTGCAGGTGAAGGATGAATATACAGTGATTCGTTCGTTGGTGGCTGGTGGCCCTGCCTCAAAGTCTAAACAGTTATCGCCGGGAGATCGCATTATCGGTGTCGGTCAAGAAGACGAGGCGATGGTGGATGTGATTGGCTGGCGACTCGATGATGTCGTCGAGCTGATCAAAGGACCGAAGGGAAGCGAGGTCCGGCTACAGATTTTGCCTGAAGGCGCCAACGCTAAAAGTTACAGCGTCACTATTACTCGTGACAAAATCCGCTTAGAAGACCGCGCGGTCAAATCCGACGTGATTGAACGTGGCGATCAAAAAGTAGGGGTGCTGACGGTGCCGGGCTTTTATGTCGGTTTGGCTGAAGATACCAAGAAAGAGTTGGCAGCGCTCACCGCGCAAAATGTCAGTGGTATTGTGGTGGACTTGCGTAATAACGGTGGCGGCGCTTTGAGTGAAGCAACAGCGTTGAGTGGCTTGTTCATCGACAAAGGTCCGATTGTGCAAGTGCGCGATAGCTACGGTCGGGTTAAGGTCAACAACGACAGTGATGGCAAGAGTTTCTACAACGGGCCGATGACGGTACTGATTAACCGTTACAGTGCGTCGGCGTCAGAGATTTTTGCCGCGGCCATGCAAGATTACCACCGTGCAATTGTGCTTGGCGAACAGTCATTCGGTAAAGGTACAGTGCAGCAGCACCGCTCGCTAAATCATATTTATGATTTGTTCGAAAAGCCTTTAGGTTACGTGCAATACACCATTCAAAAATTCTATCGCATCAGTGGTGGCAGTACCCAAAATAAAGGCGTGGTACCCGATATTGCGTTTCCATCGCCGGTATCCCCCGATGAAACTGGTGAGAGCATGGAAGACAACGCGTTGCCATGGGATCAAATTGCCCCTGCGGAATACTCGGCAATGAAGCTGCCTGATGACGTGATTGATGCGTTGACCAAGCGCCATCAAACCCGCATTGCTTCAGACCGTGAGTTTGGTTTTATCCGCGAAGACATTGCGCTTTATCAGCAGGAAAAAGATAAAAACAGTATTTCCTTGAATGAGAAAGTGCGCCGGCAGGAAATGGATCACGAGGATAAAGAACGTTTGGCGCGCCTAAATGCACGTCAAAAAGCCATGGGCGAACCGCCGTTTAAATCGCTCGAGGATGTGCCGAAGGATTACGAAGAGCCGGATGCCTACTTAGAGGAAGCGGCGAGCATTACCAATGATCTTGCCACTCTAATCGCTAATCGTTGATCATCCTCGGTTGGTGTCACGACAAGCCTAGGCAATTGCCTAGGCTTTTTTTATGACATGGAGATGACGCGTAGATGTTGATGAACCGATAAAACGAGATCAATATCAAAAAATTGTAGCATTTTGAGATCTACGTCTAACCTTATTGATAGGAATAACGGTCAGTGGGGTGAGATATGCGTCTCTTACTTGGGTGTATGTTAGCGATCATCGTGTCGCTTCCGGTTCGCAGCGAAGAGCTCTCTCGCGTGGATTTCCCATTACTGCTGGGGGATTGGTATTGGTTTAGCGACATGCCCGTTGAGCAAGCCCCACATCCTTACAAAGCGATTAATCTGTCTTTTAATTCCAATTACGAGTTTCGTATCGATTTGTTACGTCATGATGGACAACTCGAAACCGCTGCAGGGCAGTACGACATCAACGAGAACATATTACGCCTGTACGATAATGAAGGCATCGAGCAGCGGCATGCCTATCAGCTCAATCATAACCAATTGCAACTGCAAGGTGCGGTCTTTACCAAGCTCCTGCCAGAAGATTTAAGCGGTTTGTGGCGTTCCCACAGCATCTCAGGCGAAGATGTGAGTGAACACGTTGACGGGGTGTCGCTGCAATTACGGCCCGACTTCTTATTCGCGATGCAGGTGCGCGGGGATGATGGGAGCTCAGTCACTCATCGCGGGGTCTATTTGGTGGAAGGCGACAACCTGATGTTGATCTACCGTAACGGTCGGCACTCATCGCAATTCCAACTGGCGGCAGATACCTTGCGATTAACCAATGATGTGTTTGGAATGGAAGCGATTCTGGAACGGCAATAGTGCCCCAAACAAGACAACCAGCCCGTCACGCGATGAAAAAAATGCCCGTATCACAGCGGGCATTTTTGTACCTGACTCTTTAATCAATCAGTCTAAATGCCGCTTTCAGCGCACTCAAATGCGCCTCGTCTTTACAAATTGCTTTGTTTGGCTCATCGGAGATTTTGGCGACGGGTTTGCCTTGGCAGCTAGTGAGCTTGATCACCACGTTAAGGGTTTTCACGTCGGGTAGATCACAGGTTAATTGGGTACCAATTCCAAACGATGTTTGCACCCGCCCTGAAAAATGGCGATAGATATGAATAGCCTTGGCCAGCGTGAGGCTGTCAGAGAAGACCAACGTCTTAGAGTCAGGGGCGATATCGTGATGCTGGTAGTGGGCAATGGCTTTTTCTCCCCAAGCGATGGGATCGCCACTGTCATGACGCAGACCGGTAAAGGCTTGCGAGAGTTCGCTGTCAAAATCACGAAGGAAAGCATCCATATTGATGCAATCGGTCAGAGCGATGCCCAGACTGTTTGGATATTCTTTTAACCAAACACGTAGCGCAAGCTGTTGTGAATCGGCCAACGCTCCCGCCAGCTGCTGATGCGCTTGAAACCACTCATGAGCTTGGGTACCAACTGGGGGCAGGCCAAGCTCTTTCGCTAACCAAACATTGGAGGTGCCTTTTAGCGGGGGATAAGCGGCTTTCAGGCGTTTAACGATGGCATAGTGCACATCACGCGAGAAGCGGCGACGTGTGCCGAAGTCGACCAATTGAAAGTCATCGGCAAAGCCGTCTTCGGGTAAATGATTCAGTTTCTCCTCAAGTCGGGCCAATGCGTGCTCCACCCCGAACGTGGGGTAGCAGATGCGATTCCGTAACTCACAGATAATCGCGAGTAATGGCACTTCCCAGAGAATCACTTCGCACCACGGACCAGCAATATGAATCGCCAGCTGTCCTTCTTCGATAGTGACAGTAACTTGCTCTGGGCGAAGCTGAAAGTGCTTCAGGTATGAGAGAAAATCTGCTTGATAGAGCTCGAGCGAGGCCAGATAATTTAACTCCTGCTCAGTAAAACGCAGTGAGCCTAGCGCGTTCACTTGCGCTATCACCGCGTCTTTTAGCGGAGTTAAATTCTCATCACTCCGACAATAGAAGTCCGCGGTGACGTGAACGTCACGATAGTGATGAAAGACGGCTTGCTGCATATTCAGCTTGTATGCGTCCGTATCCAGCAGTGAAGTGATGATCGGATTGTGCATGCGTGTGGAACGCCTTACGTGTTACAAAACGAAATTGGCGTCATAGTACCGCAATTTCTGTAAAATTTAACCGTCGTCACATTATATTTCCTGCCGGATTGGCAGCCTGCGTTGACAATATGCTGCATAATTCGCCAATTTGAGAGGTTTTATCGTCACATTGACAGTTTGTGAGGCGTTTTTTACACATCGCATACGCAAACAATTGATAACAAAGTGTTAAACCTATAGTCATCTTTTTGCGAGCGCGGTATGGTATAGCACGCTGCTCGCCAAGGTTGGCGTCAGGCAGTCACTGACACGATTTGTTGGCTGAGGTACACCCAATAATAAGGATTCAACATGTCTCAACAACCCACTGCGAAATATCGTAAAGATTATCGCGCCCCTGATTTTACCATTACCGACCTAAACCTAGAGTTTGATCTTGAGCCGAACGCAACCTTGGTAACGGCCGTGAGCCAAGTGAAGCGTTTAAATGACAATGCGACCGACATTGAACTGGATGGCGAAAACCTAAAGTTAGTGCGTATCGACATCAATGGCGATGCATGGACGGCCTACAGTGAGGAGTCAGGCAAACTCATCGTCCGTGATGTGCCTGCGGCGTTCACGCTCACGATCCAAACCGAGATCGACCCAGAAAATAATTCGGCCCTTGAAGGTTTGTATATATCAGGCGGTGCGTATTGCACGCAGTGTGAAGCAGAAGGCTTCCGCCGTATTACTTACTATCTCGATCGCCCGGATGTATTGGCACGTTTCACCACCAAGGTGATTGCGGATAAAGCGTCTTATCCATACTTGCTGAGTAACGGTAACAAAATTGCGTCGGGCGAGTTGGATAACGGTCGTCATTGGGTTGAGTGGCATGATCCGTATGCAAAGCCAAGTTATCTGTTTGCGCTAGTTGCTGGTGATTTTGATGTGTTGCGTGACAGCTTTGTGACGCGTTCAGGTCGTGAAGTGGCCCTCGAAATTTTCGTGGATAAAGGCAACTTAGATCGCGCCGATCACGCCATGGTTTCGCTTAAGAATGCGATGAAATGGGATGAAACACGCTTCGACCTTGAGTATGACCTTGATATCTACATGATCGTGGCCGTTGATTTCTTCAACATGGGTGCTATGGAGAACAAAGGCCTCAATATCTTTAACTCCAAGTATGTGCTTGCCAATGCAGAGACGGCAACCGATGCCGACTATTTGGGGATTGAGGCGGTTATTGGTCATGAATACTTCCATAACTGGACGGGGAACCGAGTCACCTGTCGTGATTGGTTTCAGCTGAGCCTGAAAGAAGGGTTAACGGTTTTCCGCGATCAGGAATTTTCGTCTGATTTGGGCTCTCGCTCGGTCAACCGTATTGAAAATGTTCGCATTATGCGCGGCCCTCAATTTGCTGAAGATGCAAGCCCGATGTCGCATCCGATCCGCCCAGAAAAAGTGATCGAAATGAATAACTTCTACACCCTGACAGTGTATGAAAAGGGCAGTGAAGTGATTCGTATGATGCACACTATTCTTGGCGAAGAAGGGTTCCAAAAAGGCGTGAAGCTCTACTTTGAACGCCATGATGGCACAGCAGCAACGTGCGATGACTTTGTGCAAGCGATGGAAGATGCCTCAGGGATTGATTTAACCCAATTCCGACGCTGGTACAGTCAATCGGGCACGCCGGTTCTCAATGTATCTTCAACCTATGACGATGCGACTAAACAACTGGCATTGCATGTGAAGCAACATACGCCAGCAACGGCCGATCAAGCGGAAAAACTACCATTGTATATTCCGCTCGATATTGAACTGTATCGCGCTGATGGCAGTGTGATTGAGTTACAGCGTCATGGAGAGCCTGTACACCATATCTTGGCGGTGACTGAAGCCGAACAAACCTTTATTTTTGATGCGGTGGATGAGCAGCCAGTGATTTCGTTGCTACGCGAGTTCTCGGCACCGGTGAAGCTTGAGTATGATTACCAAGATCAAGACTTAACCTTCTTGCTGCAACACGCGCGCAATGACTTTGCTCGCTGGGATGCGGGACAAAGCTTGCTGGCAAAACACATCAAGGCCAATGTGGCACGCGTACAAAATGATGAAAAGATAGTGATCCCAGCGTCAGTGGTTGATGCTTTCCGTGGAGTACTACTGAGCGAGAACACTGAACCGGCATTGATTGCAGAAGTGCTCAAGTTACCTTCTGAAAACGAAGTGGCGGGCTGGTTTGATATTGTGGATGTGGATGCGATTCACATGGTCATGGCGGCTTTCAAACAGCAATTCGCGGATGAAATGGTTGATGAGCTGGAAACGGTTTATCGCCAATATACACAAGCGTCATATGAAATCAGCCATAAAGCGATTGGTGAGCGTGACTTACGCAACACGTGTTTAAGCTATCTTGCACATACTGAAAACGGCAATGATTGGGTCGAAGCACAATACCGTAATGCCAACAACATGACCGATACAATGGCAGCACTGCATGCGGCCAACGCCGCCCAACTGCCATGCCGCGAGTCCTTGATGAAGCACTTTAGCGACCAGTGGCAGCATGACGGGCTAGTGATGGATAAGTGGTTTGTGCTGCAAGGTATAAATCCGGCAGAAAATGCCTTGGAAGGGGTGAAAGCACAAATGGCTCATCCGGCATTTAGCCTTAAGAATCCAAACCGAACCCGTAGTTTGATTGGTGCCTTTTGTTCGCGCAACCCCGCGCACTTCCACGCCAAAGATGGGAGTGGCTACCGATTCTTGAAAGAGATCTTGGTAACCTTAAACGAATCGAACCCGCAAGTGGCTTCGCGTTTAATCGATCCATTGCTTAAACTGGCGTATTACGACACCGAACGTCAGCAGCATATGCGCCAAGTACTACAAGAGTTGGCTGACATGGATAACTTGGCTAACGATTTGTACGAGAAAGTGCAAAAAACGCTCGAACAATAGGGCGAGCGAATCGTGATCCAATGATCATCAAGCCGTCCAATTTGGGCGGCTTTTTTGTTACCCTGTCGCAGAGAAAAAATGACCGAGTATCAACACGATGGATTATCGTTTTAACGTCAATATTTCCTATTCAGAGTATCAGCTCTATTACAGTGGCGCCGCGTCGAGTGTGGTGGTCACTACCGACAAGGGACTACGCTTGCAAATTCCCGCCGCACGCTTTCGTCCTTATCTCTCACAACTCGGTATACGAGGCCGTTTTAAACTTACCACCGATGAGGAGAATCGCTTTCGTTCTCTCGAGCGCATCGCCTAACCAAACGTAGCTAAGGAAATAGCTACACCAGTCACATTCTCGCGAAATTCGTATAAATCCAGCTGTTTAGATATAACGTTTTTGTGTAGCAAGCCTTACACTAGGCAGTGCGTATGTTAACGCAATGTTTACCTCTAATACTTACTACAAAGATAACGTCTAAAAAAGGACTACGGAGTTCCAGAATGACCTCGCGTGACCCTATAGTACCGGTGTTACTTGAGAAAGTTTATCAACTGATTGCCGATAAACTGGATGATACTCAACAGCCACTCGTCGATGCATTAGCCAAAAGGATATTGGGTCAAATTTCTGATAATGATTTGCAGGAACGCAATGAATCAGATCTCTATGGTGCCGTGATGAGCATGTGGCACCATCTCAACACATTCGAACAAGATAAAATATTCGTTAAGGTCTTTAACCCCAGCCTCAGTGGTAACGGTTGGCAATCAACCCATACCATTGTCGAAATCCTCGCCCCGGATGCGCCGTTTTTGGTGGATTCCGTCCGTATGGCCCTCAATCGATTGGGGATCACAACACACCTGATGCTAAACACGCCTGTGAAAGCGTTGAAAAACCAACAAGGTGATGTGGTTGAGATCAGCGGTGAGAACGGCCAATTCCAAAGCACTTTCCACATCGAAATCGATAAGATGTCAGAAGATGCTGAAATGGCAGCGTTGGAAAAAGAACTCCATGAAACGCTGACCGATGTGGTGATGGTCGTGAATGATTGGCAGCCAATGCGCGAGCAAATGCTGTCTTTGGTGAAATCACTGAAAGAGGCCGCGCTGCCGTTTGATGATGAGCGCCGTCAAGAAGCGATTGAATTTCTGACCTGGATTACCGAAAACAACTTTACCTTCATGGGTTACAAGTGTTTTGACCTTGTGGCCGTTGAAGGTGACTATGAGCTTTCCGCCTCCAGTGAATGCGATGCACTCGGTCTGGCCAAAAAGCATAAATCACCGAATGTGGTGCGCTTGTCGGAAATGCCAGAGTCTGCGCGTGCAACGGCATTAAAGAAAGAGCTATTGGTACTGACCAAAAGCAATGCGAAATCGCGTGTGCACCGACCTGCCTATGTTGACTATATCGGCATCAAAAAATTTGATGCGCAGGGAAATGTGATTGGTGAGCACCGCTTTACGGGGCTTTACGCGTCATCGGCGTATAACCAATCGACCTCCAGTATTCCGGTATTACGCAATAAAGTACGCCGAATTCTGGATAACAGCGGCTTCTATCAAGAGTCACATTCGTGGAAAGCACTGGCGAACATCCTCGAAAACTATCCGCGTGATGAGCTGTTCCAAGCGACCGAAGATGAAATGCGTAATGTCGGTATGGGCGTCGTGCAAATGCAAGACCGTGACATGCTGCGTGTGTTCGTCCGTCGCGATCCGTTTGGCCGCTTCTTCTCATGTATGGTGTATATCACGCGTGAGCGGTACAACACGGAATTCCGTCGTCAGACGCAACGTATTTTCCAGCAGTACTTTGGTTCTGATCAGGATGTTGAGTTCAACACCTTCTTCTCTGAAAGCCCATTGGCACGCACGCATTACATTGTGCGGGTCGATAATAACAACTTCGATATTGATGTGAAAAAGATTGAGCAAAACCTTACCGAAGCGGCTTCATCATGGGATGACCGTTTACAAGAAGCGGTGATTGCCAACTTTGGCGAAAACCGAGGTACGCCGATCGCGAAGCGTTACCTACGCGCGTTCCCTCGTTCCTATAAAGAAGCGATGTTGCCTGGTTCTGCGGTGGCTGATATTGAACGTTTGGAAGGCTTAAGTGACGACCATAAGTTGGACATGTTGTTCTATCGTCCACAAGAGGTGAGTCATCACTCGAATGCGGTGAGCCTGAAACTGTTCCAAAAAGGTGAGCCGATCCACTTATCCGATGTGATGCCGATGTTGGAAAACCTCGGTCTGCGTGTCATTGGTGAATCGCCCTATGAAGTCGAAACCAGTCATGGTGACGTCTATTGGATTCTCGACTTCTCGATGTTGCACAGTGCCGGTTCAGCCTTCAACTTGTCGAAAGCGCGGGATCGTTTCCAGCAGGCCTTCGCTGATATTTGGCACGGACGGTTAGATAACGATGGATTTAACCGTTTAGTCTTGAATGCAGGACTATCGGGTCGTGAAGTGACTATCCTTCGTGCCTATGCGCGTTATATGCGACAAGTCGGTTTTCCGTTTAGTCAGGCATACATTGAAGAGACGCTGGCGTCCCATCCTGATCTAGCGAGTTTGCTGGTTCAACTGTTTAACAAACGATTTGATCCAGCGGCGAAGAATACCCAGCGTGCGCAAGACAAATTGATCGCCCAGATCGAAGACGCGCTTGAGCAAGTGGAAAGTCTGGATGACGATCGGATTATCCGTCGTTATATGGAAATGATGTTGGCGACATTGCGCACCAACTTCTTCCAAAAAGACCCAGAGAATGGCCTGGATAAGCCGTATCTATCATTAAAATTGCAACCTGCAGACATTCCTGAGATCCCTCAACCGGTGCCAGCCTACGAGATCTTCGTATACTCACCCGATGTGGAAGGTGTGCATCTGCGCGGGGGAAAAGTCGCTCGGGGTGGTTTGCGCTGGTCAGATCGTCAAGAAGACTTCCGTACCGAGGTGCTTGGCCTCGTTAAAGCACAACAGGTGAAAAATACCGTGATTGTGCCGGTAGGCGCGAAAGGCGGATTCGTCTGTAAACGCCAACACCAGTTTACCGGTCGCGATGAGATCTTTGCAGAAGGTCAACGCTGTTACCGTATTTTCATTCAAGGTCTGTTGGATATCACGGATAACATCATCGAGGGCGAACTAACCCCACCAAATGAGGTGGTGCGCCATGATGATGATGACGCTTATCTGGTGGTTGCGGCGGATAAAGGCACGGCAACCTTCTCTGATTTGGCGAACAGTGTCTCAGCACAATACAACTTCTGGTTAGGGGATGCCTTTGCCTCTGGTGGTTCCAATGGTTACGACCATAAGAAAATGGGCATTACCGCGAAAGGGGCCTGGGAGTCGGTAAAACGCCATTTCCGCGAGCTAGACATCGATTGCCAGACGACAGATTTTACCTGTGTTGGCATTGGTGACATGGGCGGCGATGTATTTGGTAATGGCATGTTGCTTTCTAAGCATATTCGCTTGGTCGCGGCCTTTAACCATATGCATATCTTTATTGACCCAGAACCGGATGCCGCAAAAAGTTGGAAAGAACGTGAGCGTTTATTCAACTTGCCTCGTTCTAGTTGGGAAGACTATGACAGTAAGCTGATTTCAAAAGGCGGCGGCGTTTTCTCTCGTCGTGCGAAATCCATCACCTTGACGCCAGAGATCCAAAAGCTATTGGGTACGCGTAAGCAATCCATGGCGCCGAACGACTTGATCAAGCAGATCCTGCAAACCAAAGTGGATCTGCTCTGGAATGGCGGGATCGGGACGTACGTGAAAGCCGCAAACGAGACCCATACAGAAGTGGGTGATCGTGCGAATGACGGATTACGTGTTAACGGCAAGGAAGTGGGCGCGCGCATTATCGGTGAGGGCGGTAATCTCGGCATGACGCAATTAGGACGTATTGAATACGCACTAAAAGGTGGTCGTGTTAATACTGACTTTATTGACAATGTGGGTGGCGTTGATTGCTCGGATAACGAAGTCAACATCAAGATCCTATTGAATGGCTTGGTGGCATCCGGCGATCTTACCTTGAAAAAGCGTAATCAACTGCTGGAGAAAATGGAGAATGATGTTTCTGAGATTGTGCTGGAAGATGCCTACAGTCAAAGTGAATCTATCTCTGTCACGCACAATCAGCAAGCGTCGTTGCTCAAAGAGCAGATCCGCTTTATTCATTATCTCGAGAAAGAGGGCAAGTTAGATCGTGCGCTTGAGTATCTACCTGATGATGAAACGCTCGCGGAACGTAACTTACGAGGAAATGGTTTAACACGTCCAGAAATTGCCGTGCTGGTTGCATATGGCAAAATGGTGTTAAAAGAGCAGCTGGTGGTCGAGGAGGTGACGCAAGATAGTCACTTTGGCCAACTGCTCCCCGGTTATTTCCCCAAAGAGTTACAACGTCACTATCGTCAAGAGATGGAGTCGCACCCACTGCGTGGTGAGATCATTGCGACTGTGCTGGCGAACCAAATGTCGAATGATATGGGCTTTAACTTTATCACCCGTATGCAAGACGAAACCGGTGCCAGTGTGAGTGACATTGCTAAATCTTACGCGATTGCTCGCGAAATCTTTGGTTTTGAACAGATATTTGATGATGTTCGCGCATTGGATAACCAAGTGAGTGCGTCCGTTCAATACGATATTTTGTTCCGTTGTCGTCGCATGTTGCGTCGCGCAACCCGCTGGATGCTTCGCAACAAACGCAAAGGCGAGAGCATTGAAGCGCAAGTGGCGTTTTATCGTCCCGCGTTACAAAACTTGGCAGCGAACCTGGATAGCTACTTGGTCGACAGTGAGATTAAAGAACACGATGATCAGGCGGAGAAACTGCGCAAAGCGGGTGTACCTGATGAGTTGGCAAGCAAAGTGTGTCGTTTGACCAGCATCTTCTCGGGCCTCGACTTGGCGCAAGTATCCGAGCAGTTAGATAAACCGTTCGAGCTGGTGGCACGCTTATACTATGTGCTGGGTGATAATTTATCGTTGCATTGGTTCTTGAAACAAATCAACAACCAACCGGTCGACAACCACTGGCAGGCTCTGGCGCGTGCTTCATTCCGAGAAGATTTGGATTGGCAGCAACGTTTGCTGACTGCGCGTATTGTTTCAGAAATGGATCCGAAACAAGATGCAGAAGCGGGACTCGACGCATGGATGGAAGAGCATGCCATGATTCTGGGCCGCTGGCGCAGTATTGTGGATGAGTTCAAAGTCGGCTCGGTCCATGAATTTGCAAAATTCTCGGTTGCGCTGCGTGAATTATCGCTTTTAAATTTGAATTAAAGCAGTAATAACGCAATAATCTAGCCCCGTTTATAACGGGGCTTTTTTATTAGGAGGGATAATGCTATACCGCCTCGCCAGACCGGCAATCTTTCAATTGGATCCAGAAAAAGCACACGACTTAACGATCAGCTCGCTTTCCCGTTTTCATTCGACCCCCCTTCGTTTTATCTACTCTCAGCATCTTCCTCCTCGTCCTGTTACCGTTATGGGACTCAACTTCAAAAACCCCGTTGGCCTCGCCGCAGGGCTTGATAAAAATGGTGAGTGCATAGAAGCGTTTGGAGCGATGGGGTTTGGCTTTGTCGAAGTCGGAACGGTGACACCACGACCACAACCAGGAAATGATAAGCCGCGATTGTTCCGCATCAAAGATGCAGAGGGGATTATTAATCGCATGGGCTTTAATAATCTGGGTGTGGATGCGCTGATTGAAAACGTTAAAAAAGCCAAAGGGTTTGATGGGATCCTTGGTATCAATATCGGCAAAAACAAAGATACGCCGATTGAGAAAGGCACGGACGACTATGTCATTTGTATGCAAAAGGTATATGCGCACGCCGATTACATTGCGGTGAATATCTCGTCTCCCAACACGCCTGGGCTGCGAAGCTTGCAATACGGTGAAGCGCTAGATGAATTGCTGAGCACCTTGAAAGCGGAACAAGCACGCTTGAGCGAAGRGCAGGGCAAGTATGTGCCGCTTGCGGTCAAGATAGCACCTGATCTGACTGAAGAGGAAATTGAGCAAGTTGCGCAAACATTAGTGCGAAATCAAATTGATGGAGTGATCGCGACGAACACGACCTTAGATCGCGCATTGGTTGACGGTATGCCACATTACCAAGAAGCGGGTGGCCTCAGTGGTCGACCTGTTCAACTGAAGAGTACCGAGATTATTCGCCGTCTTCACCAAGCCCTAGAGGGTGCCTTACCCATTATTGGGGTCGGCGGGGTTGATTCGGTGATGGCGGCTCGCGAAAAAATGGCAGCGGGTGCTGCACTGGTACAAGTTTACACTGGACTGATTTATCACGGTCCGGGCTTAGTGAAGCAATTAGTACGCAATATCTAACCATCACTAAAATTTTGTATAAAAAATAAAGGTTTTAACGCGAAAAGGGGAAGGTTTCTTCCCCTTTTTTTTTGCCCTTAAGCCATTACACTTCGGGAATGTGGCACATTTGGCAAAGCCAGATACCCCATTAGATGTATCGTCGCGGGAGCTGAGTATGTTAAAACCTAACAATGCATGGACATGGTATTTCGACACCGAGTCGGAATCGCTAATGCTTGATTTGGGCGATGACATGCTATTTCGCGTCGCCATCAGTGCCAAACACCTCATCCCCGATGCGTTCTCTGAGTCCCCATTCTCTGTAGAGGACGCATCCCTTTTTCAGAGCATGACAGATACTTTGTCATGCCTCGATTTGTCGGCTCCTCGGCGAGCCGAACTCGCTTTGAACGCAGTGGCAGCCTATCGCTTCCACAAACCTATCTTACCGAAAAGTTGGTTTTTTGACCCTCAGCTTGAACCGCTCTCAGCACCTGAGTGTGGGCAGGTTGTGGAGCTTCAAAGCCAAGCGGGAGATAGGGCGCCATTTCTAATCATAGAAAACGCAGGCTCGGCTTCATTGTGCATGCTCGCTCGTGAGGCCGATTTTCAGCTTAGCGACAATAAAACCTTGGCGTTTTGTGGTGCGATTAAAGTAATGAACGACCGGTTATCTCAATTCATACCTCAAACAAATAACCGAAAAGGTCGATTTGCGTTAGTGGGCTGAGTACCATTTTTGGTACCAGCCCACGCTTTATTTGCTTCCTACCTCTCATAATCTCCGTTCATCATTCATGAATTTTCTCCGCTTCTTTGGCTAAATTCGTTTCTATTTACGAACAGCCTAACGATTAAAATGTGATCTATATCTACTGATTGAACAAAATTCGTGCGAAAAGTCGCACCACTATGGGGCCAATCTGACTTAAAAAACACCGTTATTGCGGCAATCTATTACCGTTTCCTTCCTATTTTCCCGTGCTATACGCTTTTAAATATATCTCATGGTCTATACCAATTTGGGTGGGCGTTGTTGTTGCCTGATGGGATTTAATCTGTCTATTTAAAAACACGATGGCCTTGTTTGCGTGAGTTTTGTTCATAGTGAATGCTTACCAATGGCTATATAGAGTCGCCGACAACCCTTGCCACGAAAGGGATTCATGCTGGTGTTTCTATTTGGAAACAGACTTTGATTGCGGACAGACACACTTGTGTCTTGATGGAAACAGTTGTCTTGGTTGGATTGATTCTTATCAGAAACAAATCGGTGGTGATTATTTCAACAATCAATGTGGATGATGTGGCTTAATCCCACGAGTAGGTTCAGTTTGATGTATAATCGGCGCCAATTTGATAAATGACGCCCCAAGGGTGTAGAGAACCAATGAAATACTATCTCGCGATAACCGCTCGAGGCCTCGAGCACTTGCTTGCACAAGAGCTAGAACAACTCGGTGCCACCAACCTCAAACAAGTTCACGCAGGCGTGAAGTTTAAAGCCGACGACGCAACCCTGTATCAGTGTTGTTTATGGAGCCGTATTGCTTCTCGCTTTGTGTTGGTACTGAGTGAGTTTACGGTGCGCGATGATATGGATCTCTATCTCGGCGCCACTGCCATCAATTGGCCGGATTACTTTCATTCCAGTCAGCGTATTGCCGTCGACTTTAACGGGACTAACCGTGAAATCCGCAACAGCCAATACGGTGCACTGAAAGTAAAAGACGCTATCGTCGATAAGTTTGAAAAAATGAACTTCCCTCGACCGAGTATCGATCGCGAGCAGCCCGATTTACGCATTCACATGCGCTTATCTAAAGAGCAGGGCGTGCTCGGTATCGATATGGTTGGCAGTGGTTTGCACCAACGCGGATATCGTACACAAGCTGGTGCGGCGCCATTGCGTGAAACCCATGCTGCTGCACTGGTAAAACGTTGTGGTTGGCAGCCTGAACAACCGTTTATGGATGTGATGTGTGGTTCAGGCACTTTGGTGATTGAAGCGGCGATGATCGCGGCGAACGTGGCTCCGGGCTTGAAACGGAAACGTTGGGGGTTTGAATCATTACTTGGGTTGGACAGTGACGCTTGGAAGAGCATTAAAGCTGAAGCGAGCGTTAAAGCAAAACGTGGCGTGAGTCAGTGCCAAACCCGCTTTTTTGGCTTTGATAATGACCCGCGGGTGGTCGAAACGGCGAGGGCGAATGCAAAACGCGCTGGGGTTGGCGAACTGATTACGTTTGACGTTGCCGATGCCACTCAGGTTACGCTACCTGAAGGCTTTACTGGCGGCCATATTCTCTCCAACCCACCTTATGGTGAGCGTCTTGGCACAACCCCAGGTTTGATTGCGCTATATACCCAACTTGGTGATCACCTCAAGCAGAGTTTTGCCGGTAATCAGGTATCACTGTATTCAGGCTCTGAGGAGTTGCTGAGCTGTTTACGTATGCGCGCGGATGACAAGTTCAAGCTACGCAATGGCGCGATTGATTGCGTAATGAAAACATATGGTATTACCGCGCGTGGCGAGAAGCCCCGATCCGATCAGGATAAAGAGGCGCACGGGAGCACGGATGTCGCGCCCGACTTTGCCAATCGCTTGCGTAAAAACATGGCCAAGTTAGATAAATGGGCGAAAAAAGAAGGGTTAGAATGCTATCGCCTATACGATGCGGATTTGCCGGACTATAAAGCGGCCATTGATCGCTATCGTGACTATTTAGTCATTCRAGAGTATGCCGCGCCCAAGACGATTGAACCAGAGAAAGCGCGTCGTCGTTTGCTGGATATGGTTCGAGCATCGATCGCGGTGACCGGAATTGACGTCAACAAAGTTGTCCTCAAAACCCGCGAAAAACAAAAAGGGAATAACCAGTATCAGAAGCTGGCGGCAGGCGAACGTACCATGACGGTCCATGAATATGGGGTTGCCTTGGAGGTTAACCTTTACGACTATCTCGATACCGGCTTATTCCTCGATCATCGCCCAACGCGCAAACTCATTGGCCAGAAAGCCGCGGGTAAAGACGTGTTAAACCTTTTTGCCTATACCGGCAGTGCATCCGTCCACGCGGCGGTTGGGGGCGCTCGCTCAACAACCACGGTCGATATGTCCAAAACCTATTTGGCCTGGGCCGAACGTAATATGAAGCTCAACGGCATTGTGGGTCGTCAACATCAATTTGAAAATGCCGATTGCTTGCAGTGGATAAGCCAATCAGATCGCCAGTTTGACTTGATTTTTATTGATCCACCGACGTTTTCTAACTCCAAACGCATGAACACGACGTTTGATGTTCAGCGCGATCACGTCGATGTTTTGTTAGCACTGAAAGAGCGGCTTCGCCCAGACGGTGAGATCATTTTCTCTAACAACAAACGGCATTTCAAAATGGATACCGACGCGCTGGCTGAAGCTGGCTTACGCGTTGAAAATATAACTAAGCGCTCGATACCAGAAGATTTCGCGCGCAATCCTCATATTCATAACTGTTGGATCATTCGTCACCAAGAGGCCTAAGTATGGCATTAATGCTCTACAGCACGGAAGGCTGTCACCTCTGTGAGCAAGCCTATGAACTCTATCAGTCGTTGGGGTGCCAGACACCCCTCGACACCCAAGATATCGCCTTCGATGACAATTTATTTGAGCGTTACGGTGTCACTATTCCTGTGATTGCCGTGCTGACGCCGGGAGGACAGGTGAGGGCAGAGCTTGGCTGGCCATTCGATTCAACACAATTACAGGCTTGGTTAATAGAACATGGCATTGATTAAAATTACCGGCGCACAGTTAGCGTACGGCGATAATCCTCTACTCGACAACACGGACTTTATTTTACAACCGGGCGAACGCGTATGTTTGGTGGGACGCAACGGCGCGGGAAAATCGACGTTGATGAAGGTGCTTGACGGTCAAGTTCAACTGGATGATGGCTCGATTCAACGCCAATCTGAATTAAAAGTCTCGCGTCTTGAGCAAGATCCGCCGCGCGACAGCGATGGTACTGTCTTCGATTATGTCGCCGAAGGGTTGGCCGAGGCGGGCGCGAAACTCAAGGAATACCACCAGTTGATCGCGACGATCGAAACCGATCCTAGCGATCGCAACATTGCCGCGCTTGCGCGTGTACAAGAAGCTCTTGACCATGCAGACGCGTGGCGTTTCGACAATCAGATTATGGTGGTATTAGGCGCATTAGGTTTAGACGGCAACACCGCATTAAATGCACTCTCGGGAGGTTGGCAACGTAAAGCTGCACTAGCGAGAGCATTAGTCTGCGAGCCCGATGTACTGCTGCTTGATGAGCCAACAAACCACCTTGATGTATCGACCATCCTGTGGCTAGAACAGTTCTTAAAAGACTTTAAAGGCGCCATTGTCTTTATATCTCACGACCGTTCTTTCATTCGAGCCATGGCAACGCGTATCTTAGATCTCGATCGCGGCAAGCTGTCTTCTTGGCCCGGTGATTACGACAAGTATCTCGAAGGCAAAGAGGAAGCCCTGCGCGTTGAAGCGGAGCAAAATGCCGAGTTTGATAAGAAACTCGCGCAAGAAGAAGCGTGGATTCGACAAGGCATCAAGGCGCGAAGAACGCGTAACGAAGGGCGAGTGCGTGCGTTGAAGGCGTTACGACAAGAACGCGCCAGTCGGGTTGAGTTACAGGGTAACGCGAATCTCCAGCTCGATGATGCATCTCGCTCCGGTAAGATTGTCTTTGAGGCTGAGAACATCAGCTTTACCTATCAAGAGCAACCCTTAATTAAGCCTTTTAGCTTTACTGTCATGCGTGGCGATCGCATTGCATTGATTGGTCCCAATGGGTGCGGAAAGAGTACGCTATTAAAGCTCATGCTTCAGCAACTCGAGCCTGACACTGGCCATTTGCACGTTGGCACCAAGTTAGATGTCGCCTATTTTGACCAATACCGAGAAAAGCTCGATCCGGAAAAAACCGTGATCGACAACTTGGCGGGTGGGAAAACCGAAGTCGACGTTGGCGGCCGTAAACGCCATGTGATGGGCTATTTACAAGATTTCTTATTCCATCCTCGACGCGCTCAAACACCGGTCAAAGCGCTATCTGGCGGTGAAAAGAACCGGCTATTGCTGGCGAAACTCTTTTTAAAGCCAGCTAACTCATTGGTACTCGATGAGCCAACCAATGACCTTGATATTGAAACTTTGGAGCTACTCGAAGACTTGCTGTCGCAATTCCAAGGCACCTTGTTGCTCGTTAGCCATGACCGCCACTTTGTTGATAATACCGTAACACATAGCTGGATTTTCGAAGGCGATGGAACCATCAATAAGTTTGTAGGCGGCTACCATGATGCACAACAGCAGCGTGAGCAATTTTTGCAAGCGGTCGCACCGTCAAAATCCGACCCCAAGAGTGTAAAAAACACCCAAGATACGGAACAAAAGACGGCAAAACCTAAAGGTAAACCTCGTAAGTTATCTTATAAATTGCAACGAGAGCTTGAGGCCTTGCCAGCACTGCTTGAAGCGCTAGAAGCCGAAATCGACAGCCTACAAACAGAAATGAATGATCCTGAATTTTTCTCTAAAAGTCAGGAGGTTACTCAGCCAAAGCTCACAAGACTCTCGGAAGCCGAGCAAGAATTGGAGCAAGCCTTTGAACGGTGGGAAGAATTAGAGGCCATGCAGCAAGACATATAGTGACGTTGTCACTAATAGGCTTGGGCACGACTCACAATTTCATTGTCATTGGTGCGATATGTCTTGATTAAAAAATAATCATGATCGAAGCTGTAGAGGATGCTTCATAAAAACGTCACGGACAGAAGCATCCTTGCGATAGCAAGTAGCACTGAATAAGATGGAATWAAGAGGGCGACTCTATGAAAAGACAGAAGCGAGATCGTTTGGAACGTGCACAGTCAAAAGGCTTCCAAGCAGGTATCAACGGTCGATCGTCTGATATATGTCCTTACCAACAAACGGATGCAAGGAGCCACTGGCTTGGTGGCTGGCGTGAAGGCAGAAGTAATAAATCTGAAATGATGAAGTAATCATTTATTGCCGTGTTTTTGGCCTTATCGTTCGGGTAAGGCCTTTTTCTTGGTTGTTTAATGCACTATAACTTTATGTGTAAAGCAAAAATAAATCATACCTAACGAGTTCCCATTAAGCTAGATCACTAAATTCAATTTAAAAGTCTATTAAAGCGCGTCGGGGATAATAAAAAGCCGGCGTAGATGCCGGCTTGGAGAAGTGTAGAGATACAGTATTAGTTAGAATGCTGATGTATCTTGGAACAAACCTACTTTCAGGTCTTTGGCGACATAGATTTCTTTGCCATCGACAAGCACGCGCCCGTCAGCAACACCCATCACCAACTTGCGGTTAATCACTCGCTTCATGTGAATTTCGTAGCGTACTTGCTTGGCAGTAGGAAGTACTTGGCCGGTAAATTTGACTTCACCGACACCAAGCGCACGTCCTTTACCTTCGCCACCAACCCAGCCAAGGAAGAATCCCACAAGCTGCCACATCGCATCAAGACCTAAACAACCCGGCATCACAGGATCACCCGGGAAGTGGCAATCGAAGAACCAAAGGTCAGGATTAATATCGAGCTCGGCGATGATGACCCCTTTATCGAAATCTCCACCTTGTTCGGTGATTTCAGCAATGCGATCCATCATTAGCATGTTAGGCGCGGGGAGTTGCGGTCTGCCAGGGCCAAATAGTTCACCCTGGCTAGAGGCGAGAAGGTCTTCACGGTTATAGGAATTTTGGCGTTTCATTATATCTAAACTGCTCCTTATTCAATTGCGAGCAGATTAGCGTACACGTGTACGCCAAACAACTCGGATCAGTACTGGCCCAACCAGTTTTTTAATCGGCTAAACAAAGTGTTGCAGGTTTGTTTTTCACCATTATGAAAGTGATCGATCCTGTCAGAAATTTTGCCAAGTAATGTTTCGCCTTCGTCTCCTGAGAATGGGAGCCCAGTCACGATAGGAAGCGCTTGTTCGACATCATCAACTGCCCAAATATGAAATTGACCGGCTTTTATTGCATCCACGACATCTTGGCGTAGGCAGAGCGATGACAGATTTGTTTTCGGTAATACAATGCCTTGCTGACCAGTTAAGCCACGATGCGCACAAACTTGATAGTAGCCTTCGATTTTTTCATTGATCCCTCCCACGGCTTGCACTCGTCCAAACTGGTCGACAGCACCCGTAATCGCAATCGCTTGATTGATAGGTTGCAAGGAAAGCGCGCTAACAAAAGCACACAGCTCTGCCAAGGAAGCACTGTCACCATCGACCTCACAATAAGATTGCTCAAACACAATGGACGCTGAGTAGGGCAATGGTTCATCAAGATTGAGTGCGGCGCTAACAAAGGCCTGCATAATCATCATGCCTTTAGCATGGATATTACCCGCGAGTTCCGCTTTGCGTTCCACATCGGCAATGTCGCCGTCGCCAGAGTGTACAACACATGAAATACGTGCCGGTTCACCATAGCTCATGGGATGGCCAGGGACTTCAATGACAGTGAGACCGTTGATTTGGCCAATATGTTCACCGCGAGTATCAATAAATACTTGGCCTTTATGGATATCTTCAATCGCTCGCTCGGGTAAGTAGGCGGCACGTTGATAGCGCTCTGCTAATGCCTTAGCAATTGCGTCCCCGTCCAATTGATTTTCAGCATGCATAAGTGCTTCGCCAAGCAGCTGCTGATACCACACTGGGCACAAAGGCATACGGTGCTGGGCTTCGCTTTCTCGCGCTCCCGCTTGCATCAGTTGGACAATGGCAGTGTCAGTGATGCTTTTATCTGTTAACTGATTTGCAATGCCTTTTAGCCAAGCAAGATAGGCTTCAATATTGTTCTCATTGACTTCAATGTCTTGCTCGTACTCCGCGAATGCGGCGATACCATCGTACAAGTCAGGTTCATGAGTCTCAAAATCTGCTAACCATTGTCGATCGCCCACCAGTATCACTCGGACGCTGAGCGCCTCATCGGGCAATGTGGTCAGTTGATCGGCACGTGCTGTTTGCCAGGGTAAGCGACCCGTGGCGAGTAGCTGACGCAAACGAAGCCAAACACGCGGTTGTTGAAGCACATCTGCGATTTTGAGAATGATGGTGCCTTGGTGAGCTTGGTGAATTAAGCCAAATTGCTTTTGTGACGCTGTAACGTTTTTGTTTTCATCATAAGCAAAGCCGAATAGTGATGTTTCAGTGATGTTTTCACCCACAATCACAGGGGTAAGTGCATCAATTTGGGTTAACGCATCCTGGTACGCATTAAGATAGCCCGGCAAATCAGAGGACATGACGACTAAGCACTGTGTTGGACAGTCTGGTGTCATTAGCCACCGGAACGCGCGACCAAGTCGAGATTGGAGTGAGAATAGCTCAGCCGCTTCCAATGTCTCAAATTGAGCAATTGCTGGGGTAAACTGAGAATAATGTGGTTTGGCATCACGCCAATCAACTTCATGCATGTCTATGATTACTGACTAGGATTAGAATGGAACGAGTATAAAGGATAACACACTGGGCGAATAGGCATACTCGCATGGGCACACCGGTAAGCGATGGGCAGGGGATCGATACGCCGCTTTTACTATGTGTGATAATTGAACAGATTGACAGTTGGTGTTACGCTGTCACCAATCGGCGTGATCAAAGCTTGGGCATATGAAATATCAACAACTCGAAAACCTCGAAGCGGGCTGGAAATGGGCCTATCTAGTCAAAAAATGGAAAGATGGTGACACCGTCACAAAGTACATTGATAGTTCCGAAATACAAACGGCTATCGATGCGTTAATGGCGATTGAGCATGAGCCAACTCGCGTCAATCAATGGATTGAAAAGCACATGTCGCCAGCGCTCGATAATAAGCTTAAACAAGCGATTCGTGCCAAGCGAAAGCGTCACTTTAATGCCGAGCAAGAACACACTCGTAAAAAATCAATTGATTTGGATTACCGGGTTTGGGAACGGCTCTCACAAAAAGCGCATGAGCTAGACGCGACCTTATCCGATACCATCGAGTATTTGTTGTCCGAGGCAAACCGTACAGAGAGCGCAAGCAAGCAAGTAGATGCATTGAAGAAAGATTTGAGCAACTTACTCGATATGTAGCCGTTGGACAGATTGCATTCACAGCAAGAGTCTGACTCTGGAGCAGTTAGAGCAGTATTATGGGTTATTTTTTATTTATATCGTTCGCGATTTTTCTCGCGTTTATGTTGATTGATAGACCTTTGATTGTCATCGCATTTAAAGATGGACAGCTTGTTCGTCACAAAGGCAAAGTGCCAAAAGGTTTCTTGCATGATTGCCAAGAAATTGCCAAACGAAATCCGTTTACCGGAACCGTTAAAGTGTATAGCAACCGTTTTAAGCCGGCGAAATTGGTCATGTCACGCAGCATCGATAGTCGCACACAGCAGCGCATCAAAAACGTTTTTCCACATCAATCATTCAAATAGTGCTAGTTTTCGCTCAAATAACATGACTGTTGGAGGCGATAATCAACACGTCGCCTCTGTGTTAACCATTAAATCCAAGTGCGCATTATATATATTATGTTAAATATCATGTTTGGTTGATTGTGGCATCTATCGCATTAACAATGCTCTTCTCCACTTTATCCATGTCATTAAACGTAATTAGCTATTTACCATAAAATAGCTAATTACTACTTCTTTTAATCTGATTATCCCAGCTTGGTATAAACCGATTCAACTCATTGTAATTAGGCCTCGCAATCGTTAGCACGAGTTACTCGGTATGTACTCTGGGCTGGTAGTCACTGAGTACCGCATGGAGGCTTTCTGCTCTGACCGGTTTGGTGACGAAGTCGTTCATGCCGGCTTGAATGCAGCGGCGGCGATCTTCATCCATCGCGTTGGCTGTTAAAGCAATGATTGGCTTGTTAAAACCAGCCATCCGTAAGGCTTTGGTAGCGGCGATACCGTCCATCACTGGCATCGACATATCCATGAGCACTAAATCAAAATCATCGAGGCGTTGCTGAATATGGTGAACAGCTTCTTCACCGTTGGATGCCAGAATGACTCGATGGCCTTGCTTTTCCAGCATGAGTCTCACCACCATTTGGTTGGCGCGACTGTCTTCGGCCACTAAAATCGTCATCGGCGGTACGACATCGTGATGATACGCGTTCCTTTCTAGTTGTTCCGGCGGTAATGCGTCATCGGGAGGCGCAATAATGGGCAAACGGACACAGAAATCTGTTCCTTGGTTTAGCTCGCTTTGCACGCTGATGGTCCCGCCCATCATTTCAACCAGTTTCTTACAGATAGACAGCCCTAATCCCGTCCCGCCAAAACGGCGTGTGATACTGCCGTCTGCTTGAGTAAAGGGATCAAAGATCCGTGCGAGCTGGTTTTTTTCGATGCCAATGCCGGTATCTTTCACCCATAGCACCAGCGTGTGCTGTTCTGCATCAAGAGACACGGTGACACCACCACGATCGGTAAATTTGAGTGCGTTACCGATGAGGTTCAGTAAGATCTGTGTAAAGCGATTTTCATCCATAAAAATCGTCTCGGGAACCACAGATGAAACCGACACTGATAAGTAGATATGTTTTTTATCGGCGCGATCAACCAATTGCTGATAGACGTTTGTGACACTGTCACTTGGGCGCATAACGGAGGGAGACAGTGAAAAGCGATTGGATTCAATTTTCGATAGATCAAGCACATCACTAATCAGCGTTAAGAGCAACTGAGCCGATTTATCCATCTGCCCTACCCACGCCATTTGATCGGCATTGAGCGAAGAATGTTGCAGGGCGTCAATAAGGCCCAGCACCGCATTTAATGGGGTTCGTATTTCATGACTCATCACCGCCAAAAATTGCGACTTCGCATTATTGGCTAGCTCTGCTTGTTGGCGTGCTTGTTGCAGTTCTTCGACACGACGCTTGGTGGTGGTAATATCCTTGGCTGTGCCGCGATACCCCACTAACTCTCCCCGTTTATTATAGAAGGGGCGGCCCGACAAACTTACCCAGTAATCATTTGTACCAGCACGCATATGCCATTCAATATCACTGAATGCTTTCTCGTGGCGGATGAGTCGCTCTAAGCGTGCTTTAAGCGCCGTGTCTGATTTGATTTTATTAAGTAGCGCTTCCGGATCGATATCCGCATCGGTTGAAGGTGAAGAAAGGTAAGTTAGGTGAAAGCTATTATCCAATTCCCAAAACCAATCACTGGCTGTTTGGGCAAAATCTTGAAACCGTTGACGACTTGCATTGAGCTCTTGGGTGCGGATCCCAACCAGCGTATGCAGGCGGTGACGATAATCGATATCCATAATCGTCCGTTGGATTAATGGACGAAATCTGTCTAACACTTGCTGGGCTTCGTCGTTGAATGAATCGCGGCGATGCGACAGCAAGACCAACATAACTTCACTATCGTTAACAGTCAGGCCACTGATCAGTGCTGTTCCATTGATATATCCTGCATACTGGTGAGTTAAACAGTGCAGCTCTTTGACCAATCCTGGTTTATAAATCGCGACTGTCTCACCGCGGACGCAACGACGAAATACCTCCCCCGTTTGCCAAGTCACGGTTTCCAGAGAACTGTCTGTCGCTACGAGGCAGCGGAAGGCGTCTTCCGTTTCTCGATTGCGGCTCAAAGCTAAGGCGCTATCAAAACTGACATAGCGACGGATCACACCCAATAATGAAGCAAAGATATCCGTTTTCGTCGTCGCTTCTGTCATTGCCGAAATCGCAGATAAGATGGCATCGTTTTCTTCACGCAGACGCTTTTCTCTCGCCTCAACGCGACTGAGTTCAAACAATGTTTCTTGGAGCGATTCTGAGTCTGAGCGAGCAGACGCAGTGAGTCGTTGCGACGCCATGATTAATCCTTGTGAAATAGCACAGCTGAGATCATTAAATTACCGTGAGACAACTCGCCACCTTTGAACAAGCCCTGCTCGCCGAAGGTAAACGGACAAACGAAAGGCGCATCGTATAACGCAATATTAATATTGTGAGCCACCTGCTCTAGCTTGTCTTTGACATGTAGCATGCATCCTGCACAGTAAATCGCTAATCCCCCTAGGGGTTCAGGCTGCCGCAACGCATGATCATTGGCTGATTCCACTACTCGGCTAGCGCGCGCGACTAATCCTTCGCTGGTTCCAGACATCAGATACACCGATTGACCAACCTCGAGCTGAGAGAATAGCTCTAAATGGCCTTGTTCATTAAATGCCATTGGATGCGCCAATGTGTAATAAGGTAGACCATGAATCGTCCCTGTTTGCGTCCCCAAAGGATACAATGTGGATTGTGTGAACACCGGTTGTTGTGCATCGAAAGCGGTGCCGGTCTCAGCCTCGTACCATGCTTTGTAGACCTCTGCCGCAGGCTGGTGATCAAGACTTACTAGTTGACGCCCTCTTACATCAGTCACTGTTGCACTGCGCTGAGTAGCTGCGTAGCCGGAATGAAACGAGTAGCTGACTCTTGCTGACGGATAAAACACACTAACCGCTACCCCTGTATTTGCAGTGCGTTGGCTATCGAAGACACGCCATTGCCCTTGCACACTATCCGCGGCAGCTGAGCCACCGATCACCGGCACCGCAACCCCCAGTTCTTCTCGAATCGCGGCCAACGTATGTTCTTCTTCACCAGGGGTGCTGTGGAGTGCAATGAGTTTGGGTAACTCTCCACATCGGCCACTGTTTTCGATCGCTTGGTTCAAGGCAATACGCGCAGAGTCAGCGACTTGACGATGGGGTTCGTGCGGCACCAAAGCGGAACCATAGCATCCTTTCTCATCATTACACGCCCAGACAGCAATGGACGGCCCTTCTATATAGCCACTTTGTGTCATTACACCACAGCAAGTTGAGCAGCCGATCACTTGGGCGTCAGGAAACAGTTCAGTGAGTGTCTCTCGCAGCTGGTTGGCGTCATACTGCTCGGTAAAGTACACCATTAAGAGCTGTGGTGTGGTTAATCGTGCTTTTAGCGAACGAGCCAGGGCGTGTGCTGCTTGGCTCGCATCGCTTAGTCGCGTATGTGCTGTCGCTATTTTCATACAATCCGTATGTTTTAATGACACATTAATGAGTAAGGATAGTCATGATACGCACATTAGGCGCTGAATTCATCGCTTTAGGTGGCTGAAATTGCACCTTATCTCGCGTATCCTAAATCCAACCTTATTATGGATAGACGAAAAACATGGACTGTCGACCTATCGCACTGCTTGGTGGGGCCTGTAAACTTGGTGCCGTTTTGTCCCATCAACTTGCCGCTCAAGGCTTTATCCCTATCATTATCGATCATCGAATAACCAACGGCTTAAACATCGTCGCAGACGAGCCTCGTGCTCGCTTTCGTGAAGCGCAGCCTTCGGCGAGTGAAACCCTGACAGTGTTGGAAGAATGCTGTCGGCAAATAGGTCCTCTTCATGGTGCTGTTGTGCTCCTTGAGTATGGTGAGGCCTATTTATCTGCGGTTGGATGGCGTGCCTTGATGGCGTTCTGTATTCAAGAACCTGTATTTGTCACGATCCAATCACTCAATCCAAACGGCCCCGCACACAAACCCGATACAGAAATTGTGAAACGCTTTAACAGAGTTATTTTCAAGTCGGATCACACAATTAACACTGATGATGAGTCGTTGCTAGAAGGTAAAAAGTGCGAAGTTTTGTCATCCTTGACAGTGTTCTTAATGAGCGAAGATTCAAAATTCATTTATAATCAAATATTTAAGATATCCATTTAGAG